>NZ_JACJOR010000407.1:0-61780 GCF_014695615.1 Leptolyngbya sp. FACHB-711 | reverse complement strand
AAGTTGATGCAGGTCTAGCACAGTGGAGTTGGCAGTGCCTTTGGTGACCTGCTGAGCCGCAGCGACAAGTTTGGGGTAAGCCGTCTGGACTCGCTTCGCGTAGCTGTCGCCCAGTTCCGTCAGGATGGCTTTTTCTTCGGGCGTGAGGACGCTTTGCTGACGGGTGCTGATTTCGGGCTGGAGTCCGATCAGGAGCCGCTTTTTGCTGGCGGTGGTCCAGCGCACCATTTGCAAGAGATGATTTCGGTAGCGAGAAATTCGCTGATCCAGCTCGGTGGTATCGGTGGGCAGGCTAGCATCAATCGTCCCTGTTGCCGAGAGCAGATTAAGCGGAGCTGTAGGCGTTGTTGATTCTGAAGGCGATCGCAGCACAAATCGCTGTGTTCCCTGCACCAAATAAAGCTGATTCAACCAGCCCTGAACGGTTTCTTTCGCTTTTGCTCCTACTGGGTCACGATCGCCCTTCAGCAGGGCATCCAGCCCGGGAATGTCAACGCCTGCCTGAGCGCTGGGCAATAGCAGATCCTCGTAGCTGTTGAGGATAATGATCCAATCAGGATTGTAGTTCGCGACCTGCTGCATCAGCATCGACAGATCGTTGCCGGAGGCGTAGCCGGGAACCGCCGCATTAATCACGCGATACTGGCGTTCCTGAATCCGGGGAGGACGGGTAAGCACCTGCTCGACCTGATCAGCACGGTAAGGCAAAACCGTAGGCTGAAACTGGTTGGGTTTACCGCGCTGTGCCTTAACGCGATCGTTGAGCAGCGTTTCCAGCCGATGGGTAAAGGTTGCCTGATCGTTGGAGCTAAGCTGTCCAAATGCCATGCCGCCGCCCAGCACAAAGATTCGCATCTCGCCTTCTGGCTTCTGAAGCGGAACCGGATCGGGGTCACGAAATCCCTGAGCGTTAATCGTCCAAAAAGAAGTTTTTTGATTGGGCTGAAGCTGGTAGCTCATGAGCGGATTTCGCAGCGCACGCAGGTTTCCCTGATAGGGCAAATCCTCATAGGCTTGTCCACGCGGGTCAGCAAAGCCAAGCTGGTACGCCTGCACTTGCTTTGCCCAGGCGGATTCGTCGCCAAACCACCGCGTTGCACCACCCGTTGTCCCAACGATCGCCCGCATCAAAAACTCTAAGCCGATCGGCAAACTGAGAATCAGCAGCACATAGAGCCACCAGGGGCGAGACTGCGTTTTGCGTTTCCAGGGGCGATAACGAGGGGAACGGCGAAACATAGTAGCAATCCTCATTCACAACTGAACTGCATTGGTCTGTTTTTGGTCTGTTGGTTGAAGGGCGATCGATTCCAATCATTCAACCTCGATTCCGATCATTCAACCTTGCGATTGAGAACGCTGATATTGAATTCTCGGACAACTCCCTTCGGCAGCACCCAGACTAAATACAATCATTCGTCTTCGTCCTAATCTCACGAATTCTTTTCAACCCTGCTGGCAAACTGACTGAAACCTACTCCTCTAGCCCGAACCAGTAATCGATCGAGAATAGAACTCATATCGGCTAAAATTTGCGATCGACTTTCCTTGGTTACAACAGGAATATGCACAAACAAACAGTCGCAGGCTGAAGCTTGATCCCAATCATTCAAGGTGTAATCCAACATTGCATAATACAGGCTATTGCAGACATACCGCCCTGCATCTTGACTAATTTCTGTAATCAACAGCCCTTCCACCAAAGAATTGAGATCAATCAAAGTTTGATACGTCCTGCCCCGAACCGTCGCCTGCTGCTCTAAACTAATCCGCGATCGAGACTCCGCCAAGCCGCACAACACCAAAATTTTAGGCTGAAGCTGCTTGAGTTTAGCGATTGTGATTTCTTTCGCCACGGGCAAATTTACAGGTAACTGCCGCACCAGTGATACCGACTCAGGCAACCCCCGCTCCTGCAAACCCACCAGCACATCATCCGACGCATTCGATCGCTGATGCTTCCGCCAGGGCGCAAAAGAAGTCAAAATCAACGCAGTTTCCATCGCAATTCGCACCGCTTATTCAAAAATCACCAGAAGCTAGCCAAAGCGGATGTTTGAAAGAGTAATAATCCTGACTCAAACCACCTCCGTGACCCCAATCCTGGTGAAACCAAACCGCCCTCACGCTCAAAATCCCCCAGAACATCCTCAAACCCGCACAACAAATCCTACCTCATCTCCCATCCCCTCATCTCCCCATCCCCCCTCATCTCCCACCCCTCACCCCCATTCCCTGCTATAACTAAAAACATCCCAATGGAGAACGATCAATGACGATCATCGCTGTGGTGGATTACGACATGGGCAACCTGCACTCTGCCTGCAAAGGCTTAGAGCGAGCAGGCGCAACGCCTCTGATCACAGACTCAGTGAAAGACCTGGAGCGGGCAGATGGGGTGGTGCTGCCGGGTGTGGGTGCGTTTGATCCAGCCATTCAGCATCTTCGATCGCGTGACCTGATCCAACCCATTCGCGACATCATTGCCAGCGGCAAGCCATTTTTGGGAATTTGTCTGGGGCTGCAAATTCTGCTGGAAGGCAGTGAAGAAGGGCGAGAACCGGGGATTGGCGCAGTGCGCGGCGTAGTGCGTCGATTTCAGCCAGAACCCGGGCTGACGATTCCCCACATGGGCTGGAATCAGCTTCAGTTGACGCAGCCGCAGTCGCCGCTCTGGAAAGATTTGCCGAATTCCTGGGTGTATTTCGTTCACTCTTTTTATGCTGACCCAGTGCGAAGCACTTCCCTTTCTGAGGGAATCGATCCTTCTGTCACAGCAGCCACCATTACCCACGGCAGCCAAACGGTGACGGCAGCCATTGCCCAGCAAAACTTGATGGCAGTTCAGTTCCACCCAGAAAAATCCTCTTCTGCCGGACTGCAAATTCTCTCGAACTTTGTTGCTTTTGTGAAACAGCAGCAGCCTGTGGGAGCAGTTTCTCGCTAGCGTTCATGTCGCTTCGGATCTACGGCAATCGTCTCCTCAAAACCTTACCGGGACAGGCAACTCGTCCGACTCCGGCACGGGTGCGAGAGGCAGTATTTAACATCTGGCAGGGCACGATCGTAGGCTGTCGCTGGCTGGATCTTTGCTCTGGCAGTGGGGCAATGGCAGCAGAGGCTCTTTGTCGCGGTGCATCGTCGGTTGTGGGCATTGAGCAGTCGAGTCGGGCTTGCGCGGTGATTCGGCAAAACTGGCAGCAGGTCGCCAAACCCGATCAGACCTTTCAGTTACTCCAAGGCGACGTGGTGCAGCGATTGCTCACCCTCAAGGGACAGCAGTTCGATCGCATCTATTTTGACCCGCCCTATGACGGCAATTTGTATGAGCCCGTGCTGCAAGCGATCGACCAGCATGATCTGCTTGCTCCAGCAGGAGAGCTAGCTGCCGAACACAATCCCAGCCGGGCAATGCCAGAAGCGATCGGCACACTGGTGCGCGACCGGCAAAAAGTCTACGGCAATACGGCAGTGAGCTTTTATCGATCGCAGGCGTAGGACATCAGCTACAGCAGCGAATTCACAAAATCGGTGAGACGCTGCATTCCCTCATGAATGGCATCCAGGCTGGCGGCATAAGAAAGGCGAATACAGTCATCTGCGCCAAAGGCAATTCCCGGCACGGCAGCAACCTGCTTTTTCTCTAGCAGCGCATCGCAGAAATCGAGCGACTTCACTCCCAGCTTGCCAATGTTGGGAAACACATAAAATGCTCCGTTGGGCGGCGGACAGGTAAAGCCAGGAATGGCATTGACATAATCTAAAACCACCTTGCGCCGCTCTGCAAAAGCATTCACCATTTCGGTCACACAGTCCTGGGAACCTTCGTAAGCCGCGATCGCCCCATACTGAGCAAAGGTGCAAACGTTTGAAGTGCTGTGTCCCTGGAGCGTGGAAACCGCTTTGACGATCGGCAGGGGAGCTGCCAGAAAGCCAATTCGCCATCCAGTCATCGCATAGGTTTTGGCAAAGCCGCTGCTGACGATCGTTTTTTCAAACAGTTCGGGACTCACCGCGCCAATGCTGAGATGCTCCGCTCCGTCGTATAGAATCTTTTCGTAGATTTCATCGGATACCACCCAAATATCATGCTGAGCCACGATCGCCGCCAGCGCCCGCACTTCTGCCGGAGCGTACACCATTCCGGTCGGGTTAGACGGCGAGTTGAGGATAAACATCCGGGTGCGCGGCGTGATTGCCTGCTGAAGCTGCTCTGGCGAGATCTTAAAGCCGCCTTCGACCGTGGTGGAGACGATCACGGGTGTGCCGCCTGCTAGCTTCACCATTTCGGGGTAGCTGACCCAGTAAGGCGCAGGAATGATCACCTCGTCGCCCGGTTCGATCAGCGTCATCAGCAGGTTAAACAGCGAGTGCTTGCCGCCATTCGTCACGACGATATTTTCCGGCTGATAGGGCAAGGCATTATCTTTCTGAAGCTTGTGAGCGATCGCTTCTCTGAGTCTCGGTTCGCCTGCCACTGCCCCATAGCGGGTTTTACCTTGCTTTAACGCGGCTTCTGCGGCGGCTCGAATATGCGCTGGAGTATCAAAATCGGGTTCGCCTACGCTGAAGCTCAGCACGTCGATGCCTTCCCGCTTCATTGCCTTTGCTTTGGTATCGATCGCTAACGTCAGCGATGGTGTGACATCCCCAATCCGTGCTGCCAGTTTCATGCTTACCCCAAGACTCACAAAACTCTGAAGATTAATCGCCGCGATGCGCGTTGCCAGTTTCCCCTACCGGGTCATCGACTTGCGATCGGGTCTTTTCCACTGTAATTCAATCCACCCTACTGTATTGCAAAAGCAGGTATCAGAATGTCATGCCATCGTTATATTTATTAAGCCTAAGATATTTATTCTGGTTCTTTTTCTTTAGCGAATGCTGTCCTTGCAGTACCACACCGTTTTTGTTGCCCTTGCCGATCGCGATGGCCGGCTTGTCCCCTTCTATCAAAATCTGCTTGGACAGCCTCCTGACTTAGAGCTTCCGGGCGTTTATGCCGAGTTTCAGCTTGCCGGACTGCGGCTTGGTATTTTTCAGCCCAAAACCAATCACCAATCCGAATTTGAATCGCTATCCAGCGGCAGTATGAGCCTTTGTTTTGAAGTGCCGCAGCTTGAAGTGGCGATCGATCGACTCACCGCAATCGGATATCCACCCCCCGGAACGATCACCACTGCTTCCCACGGGCGCGAAATTTATGCCTATGACCCCGCCGGAAATCGGCTAATTTTGCACGAATCTTTGCAATAAACTAAGCTTTTGCCCAATCAGATGCCATTGAATGATCGCAAGTAGTAAGTTAGTGAGAGCCTTTCCAATGTTCTTTTCGCTTACTTTTTCTCATGCTTACGTCGGGATTGTCTCTCTGCTTTGCCGTTTTCCTGACCCTGATGCTTTGGTTAGGAGCCGCTGCAAATGTGACTGCTCAAACCTTGTTTCCGGTTCCTCTGTCTTCGCCTGCGATCGCCTCAACGCTGTTCCCAGATGAAATTGCAATGGCAGGAAAACCGCTCTTTCACTTTTCTGGCCAGCGTCCCGACCACTTAGGCGCTGCATCTGGTAAATTCGCCCCCTGCCCTGCCACGCCAAACTGCGTTAACAGCCAGACTACTCCCACCGATCAAGAGCATTTTATTCAGCCGATCGCCGTTCGCTCTAACCCCAGCCAAGCAATGGCAACGCTGAAGAACGTGATTCAAGCCCTCGATCGCACCGAAATCATCGCTGATTCACCCGGCTATCTTTACGCTGAGTTTACCAGTGCCCTGATGGGCTTTGTGGATGACGTCGAATTTGCGATCGACCCAGCAGCAAGGGTGATTAATGTGCGCTCTGCTTCTCGTCTGGGCGAGTCTGACCTGGGCGTTAATCGCAAGCGCATTGAAACGATCCGGGCGAAGTTTGCACAGCTAGAAGCGAATTCTCCTAGCTAAATCCAGCAAGTACCAGCACCGCGGCTGCGACCAGCGCCAGAATCGTCAATACTCGCCCCGCATTCGGACTGCCTTTCCAGGAGTAATTTTTATCTTTCATCAGGTTATTCCTGCCCGTTAACGTGCTGCCTTGGATTTGCCTTATTTTCCCACGTTTGCCCTACTTGTCTTCTGCTTCAAGAAGGACTACCTGCTCTAGGCAAAGCCCTTTCTAATGGAAACCTCACTGCACTCCGAAGACAAGGTGATCGCGCGGTGACGAAGATCACACCAAAGGATGATTACGATCCTGTTACCCGCGCTTGTAGAACTGCATACTGTAGAAGACTCAACTCTAGCCGAGTCATCAACAGGGAACACACGACTTGCCGACAGCTTCTTTTTGGACTGTCGGTTTTTTGTTGGCTAACTTTGCAACCTTGTATTCCCAAATTTCCCCCTCGTTATCTGCCAATCTCCAGCCATCCCCTCCCAATTCCCCCTTTGGCAGTTGGACGATCGCCCTTAGATGCCTTAAGATACAGTCTTTGCAAAGAGAAATTCTTATCCGACTGAGCGCACCCCCACGCAAGACTCATGGCTAGTGATGATCAAATGGATCTGTTTAACCTGGCGGGAATGGCTCCTGCCGCAGATTCGGCTCCGGCTGCTAACTTTAACCCTGATCTAATTCCCACCGATGTCAAAGTTCCGATTCCATCTGGGATCTATCGCTCAATGGAGCAGATCTCAGAGCACTGCAATCGGTGTCATCGCTGCGAACTGGGCAAAAATCGAACCCATGCAGTCGTGGGGCGAGGCAATGATAAGGCTCCGATCCTGATTGTGGGAGAAGGTCCGGGGCAAACCGAGGATGAAACCGGACTGGCGTTTGTAGGAAAAGCAGGACAGCTCCTGGACAAAATTCTGGCATCGGTGCAGATCACTGAAGACGACTACTTTGTCAGCAATATCGTCAAGTGCCGTCCTCCCGACAACCGAACTCCAACCGTGCAGGAAATGGATGCCTGCCGTCCGTATTTGATGGAGCAGATTCGCATGATCGACCCCAAGATTATTCTGCTGTTGGGGGCGGCATCAGTGCGGGGGATAACGGGCGACAAGCGCGGCATTACCAAGATTCGCGGGCAGTGGATTGAGTGGGACAATCGGCTCTGTATGCCCATGCTGCATCCGGCGTACCTGCTGCGAAACCCTTCCCGGGATAAGGGCAGCCCCAAGTGGCTTACCTGGCAAGATATTCAAACCGTGCGATCGAAGCTCGACGAAATTCGACAGGAAATGAGTTAATCCGATCGCCAGGAAACCTGATAGAGTAAGGCAGCCTGCGGGAACGATAGCCAAATCAGGGAGCAAATTAGGGAGCCATTTTCGCTCCCGGGACTTCCACTAACGCTTAATAAGCACACCAAAAGAAGCACACCAAAACTCTGAGCCAGCTTTTGCAGCGCAGTAGAATCTACGATCGCTCAGCGGTTTGCTTAGGCGTACTGTTTGATACTGGCATTGGTTGATGGTGGCATCGGGAATGCTTAGCGATGCGAAGCCGTTTTTCCTTCTGGGCAATCAGAACATTTCCTGAGCGTCCAACCTTGAAATGCATCTATTCTCTAGTTTTGAGCCGGACTCGCCCCATGACTTAACTGCGACTTGACAGGGACTACAATCGTAGCCTTTAATCTATTTTGCTCTTGATGAATCGCCCTGCTAACTGAGCCGTTAGGAGCGCGACAGCACAGTATTTTCCATAATCAGGATGTGATTTTATGACACCCACCGAAATGCCCGTGGCGGCTGATTCTGCTGCGACCCTTTCTTCTGCCACGGTTCCTGCTGTAACTTCTCCTCTAGCCCCTGCTGCACCTGCGACTGTAATTGAAGCTGCAAGCGTTGAAGCCAACCCAATTCAGTCTTCTGCCTACCGCGATCGCCTTAATCCCTGGTGCGTGGTACGCCTGTCGGAGCAAGCTCCGATGACGGTGGCTCGCTTCCGTCGTCGTCCCGATGCCGAGGCACATTTGCGGCTGCTGAGCCAGGCAAAACGCGATAATTTTGCGATCGTGTTTAACAATCCTTCCGAGATTGTCCCTGAGTAAAATTGTTACTGAGTAAAACTATCACTGAGTAAAAACGCTAGGTGCGCCTCACTGTTGCCCCGATCGCTGAAGTGGTTTTAAGCCACACTAACGCGATCGGGGTTTGCTTTGTCGCTGATTCAATACTCCCTTCTAGGGATAAACGCTTCCGGCTTCACAATCCCTCAACCATAGCCGAATTGCCTGAGCAATCACCCCCTGACTGCTATCTTGAGGCGGCGTAGGAGGTTCGGGGTTTACCGGATCAGGCGCATGACCAATCGCAGACTGCATTAGAACTAATCGCCAGCCCACCCGCGTCTGCGTGAGAAATAGCCAGTGGAAGACTTGCAGGTTGACGGGGCGATCGTGAATGTACAGTCGTTCTAGCGTCGTGAAAAATACCTGTGGCAGGTCGCTCTCGGTCGCGGGCAAATATTCTCCCGGTCCCTGAGTCAACGGCTCATACTCAGCGCGACCCGCAAGCAGCACATAGGTCGCACTATCCGCTGGATCGTCTGATAGGGCAGCCCGTTGACTGACACGATTGGCATAGCCGGGCAAATCCCGCAGCATTGGGGAAATGAGTTCTGATAAGCGGGTAGGGCAGGTAGCACGAGGACGAATATAACTGGAAGCTGCAATTCTTTCGCTCACGTCACTTTGATCGATCGCCATAAGTGGACGTGATGCAGCCAGCGCGATCGGGGACTGAAGCACTCCATTGCTCAAACCCACGATCGCCCCTACCACTTTAGTAATCCAGCCCGATCGCTTCAGCATTCGGTTGTCTGCGTTCATTTCCTTGATCAATTCAGCCCAATTCCTCGCAGATCCGCGCAAAAGCAGCAACGGGATCATCGGCAGCCGTAATCGGACGACCAATCACTAGATAATTTGCTCCTGCTTTCAGTGCCTCTGAGGGGGTGAGCGAGCGTTTTTGATCCCCGGCTTCTGCCCAAGTCGGACGAACGCCCGGGGTCACCAGTAGAAAGTCTTCGCCGCAAACCGATCGAAGTTGGCTTGCCTCCTGGGGCGAACACACTGCCCCCGCCAGACCGCTTTCCTTTGCCAGTAATGCCATCTGAAGCGCGTAGTCGTTTAGCTCCAGCGGAATCTTTAGCTCGAATGCCAGTGCCCGTGGCGTAATGCTGGTCAGCAGCGTAATCGCGATCAGATTCGGCGGCGAACACCCAGCAGCTTCGGCTCCCGCGATCGCGGCTTGTTGTGCCTTCTGGAGGGCAATTTCCCCGGCAGCAGCATGAACCGTGAGCAAATCAACGCCATATTGAGCAGCCGATCGACAGGCTCCTGCCATCGTGTTTGGAATATCGTGAAACTTCAAATCCAAGAAGATGCGCTTTTGTCGAGCCTTGAGCTGCTGGAGCACTGTACCGCCCGTGCTGACAAACAGTTCCAAACCCACTTTCCAGAAGGTGACCTTTGGCAGGCGATCGACCAAAGCCAGAGCCTCTTTCTCGGTGGGCACATCCAGGGGAACAATAATGCGATCGGCAGGAGACAGATGAAGCATTGCGGCAGACCCTAAGCGACCAGACGAACAAACTTGCGCTTGCCGACCTGCAAAATCTTACCGTTCAGTTCCTCCGGCTGGTTGAAGGTCAGATCCACATTGTCGATCGGCTGTCCGTCGAGCTTGACTGCTTTGCCCTGAATCTGGCGGCGGGCTTCAGAGCTGCTGCTGCAGAGTTTAGTTGCACTGAGCAGGTAAAACAGCTTGACCGGAAACTGCATCAAGGCGATCGAAAATTCCTCTGCATTCGCCGCTTCAGCAACGTTTCCGCCCGCAACCGCACTCGCCGCCTGTTGTGCGTTCTGGGCAGCTTCCGCTCCATGGTATTGGGTCACGACTTCCAGAGCAAGGTTAATCTGGCGATCGCGAGGCTGTTCGGGAAGCTGATCCAGCGGCAAGTTCGTCAGCAGCTCGTAGTAGTTCGTGAGCTGACTATCGGCAACCTTTTGCAGCTTGTTGTACATCTCCTGCGCCGACTCGTTCAAGCCCACATAGTTGCCCAGGGATTTCGACATTTTCTGCACCCCGTCTATACCAATCAAAATCGGCATCAGCAGACCGAACTGAGGACGCTGCCCAAAATGACGCTGCAAATCGCGCCCAACCGCCAGGTTAAATTTCTGATCGGTTCCGCCCAGCTCCACGTCTGCTTCGACTGCCACCGAGTCGTATCCCTGCATCAGCGGATAGAGAAACTCGTGCAGGTAGATCGGCGTCTGTTTTTCGTAGCGTTCGGCGAAGCCTTCTTTTGCCAGCATTTGTCCTACCGTCATCGTTGCCAGCAAATCCTGAATCTTGTCCAAATGCAGTTTGGACAGCCACTCGGAGTTATAGCGAATTTCCAGCTTTTCCAGGCTAAAGTCGAGAATGGGGCGCACTTGGTCGAGGTAGGTCTGGGCGTTTTGAGCTACCTGTTCCGCCGTAAGCTGCTTACGGACTTCCGATTTTCCCGTCGGATCGCCAATCCGGGCAGTAAAATCGCCGATAATCAAAACGGCTTTGTGTCCGGCATCCTGAAACGATCGCAATTTGCGGAAGACAATACTATGCCCCAAATGGATATCGCTGCCCGTCGGGTCGATGCCAAATTTGATTCGTAAGGGGCGATCGGCTTGCAGAATGCGCTGGGTAATATTTTCGTTCGGATCGGTGGAGTCTGGCTGATTGGGGAAAACTTCGCTTGTGCCGCGCCAGAGCCAGGAAAAAGAGGATTTGGAGGAGTCGATCGAGTGTTCAGCAGGCATAGGCGGCAAGATTTAACGAAAACAGAGTCTTCCAGGAAGAAAGACGTGGTCAAGATAAAACAAGATTGGTTACACTTCCAGCATTAGCCTCTGCCAGAAGGGTCACTCGCTACGCTATAAATGGGCAACCAGACTACTATAATTGCAAAATTCTAGGGAAATAACACGACTGTGTCTTCCAACACCGCTAAACCGAACCCGGTCAATCCGCGAAAAAGCGCGAAGAAGCCCCATCGAGCAGGCAAGTCTTCTCCTGTCCTGCAATACCTTCAGGGAGTTGCTCAAGTCAGTGCAGGGACACTGCTGGCGCTCACGATGCTCTCCAGTTCGGTCGTGGCGGGAGGACTGGTCGGGCTGGCGTTGAGCTTTCGCAACCTGCCAGATGTACGCGTCCTGCGGAACTATGTGCCTTCTGAAACCAGCTATATCTACGACATGAAGGGGGGGCTACTTGCCAGTCTGCACGGCGAAGCCAACCGGGAAGTCGTTGACCTGGATAAAATTTCCCCCCAACTGAAGCGGGCTGTGCTGGCGATCGAAGACAGCTATTACTTCTCGCATCATGGCATTAATCCCCCCAGCGTTGCCCGTGCCTTTCTCGCCAACCTGGAAGAAGGGCGAACCGTGGAAGGCGGCTCCACCGTCACCATGCAGCTTGTAAAAAACCTCTTCCTCGATCCGCGCCGCACGATCAACCGCAAGGTGGCAGAAGCAGTGCTGGCTTTACGGCTAGAGCAGGTGTTTACCAAAGACCAGATTCTCGAAATGTATCTGAATCAGGTTTACTGGGGGCACAACAACTATGGGGTTGAAACGGCAGCAATGAGCTATTTCAACAAACATGCCTCAGAGCTGACCCTGGGAGAGTCTGCAATGATGGCAGGGCTGATCCAGGCTCCCGAAGACTACAGCCCGTTTGTTGATTTGCAGCTTGCCAAGCAGCGGCAGGCAACAGTACTAAACCGAATGCGCGGCTTGGGCTGGATTACCGCTGCAGAAATGAAGGCAGCGCAGGCAGAACAAATTAAGCTCGGACAAATTACGGCATTTCGCGGCAGTCAGGCTCCCTATATCACCGATGCGGTGGGGCAGGAACTCAGCGATCGCTTTGGCAAAGATGCCGTCCTTAAAGGCGGAATGCGGATTCAAACCACAGTGGACATGAACCTTCAGCGCATCGCTGAGGAAACCGTGCGCCAGGGCATGGCTTCGATTCAGGGACAAGGCGTTTATGCCGATCAGATGTCACTGGTTGCTGTCGATCCGCGAACCCACTATGTGAAAGCAATGGTGGGCGGCATAGACTACAGCAAGAGCCAGTTCAACCGCGCCACCCAGGCACTCCGTCAGCCCGGATCAGCCTTTAAGCCGTTTGTTTACTACGCTGCCTTTGCAGCCGGACAATACGACCCCAATTCCACAATTTCTGATACGCCTGTCAGCTATCCTGATGGCGATGGCTACTACTCACCACAAAACTATGACGGCAGTTTCTACGGACCAATCTCGATTCGGCAGGCACTCGCCGTTTCGCGTAACATTCCCGCCATTCGTCTGGGTCAGTCAGTAGGGATTAACCGTGTAATTGAGATTTGCCGTACGCTGGGAATCAAGAGTCCGATGGATCCGGTAACATCGCTGCCGCTCGGTTCGGTCGATCTGACTCCGCTCGAAATGGCAGGGGCTTATGCCACGTTTGCAAGCGGCGGCTGGCAATCTCCCACAACGACGATCGTTCAAGTAACCGACAGTCAGGGCGCAGTCTTGCTTGACAACACACCCAAGCCTCAGCTTGTGCTAGACCCCTGGGCAACTGCTGCGCTGAATGACGTGATGCAAAGCGTGATCAGCAGCGGAACGGCAACCTCTGCTCGGATTGGTCGCCCGGCAGCAGGCAAGACAGGAACCACCTCCTCTGAGCGCGACATCTGGTTTGCGGGCTATGTGCCTCAGCTCTCTACGGCAATCTGGGTCGGAAACGATGACTATACCCCGATCGGGATTGGCGCAACTGGTGGAACGCTGGTGGCTCCGGTCTGGCGCAATTTCATGAACCGAGCTTTAGAAGGCGTACCTGTCGAGACCTTCAAGCCGATGTCAAACTTTACTCGTCCACAGTAGGCTTACACTCGGCCCCGATCGCGCTCCAGGTCATAAATCACTTTTTCAACGTACCAGTTTGGAGATTGACCAGGATAGCGAATCTGTGCCTGAGCCACGAGCCGGGAGGCCGCAGCGCGATCGTCATGCAGCAGGCGAACCAGCCTTTGCTGAAGCCGGGGACTGGCAGTGTGAAACTGGGTGCCCGAAGAATAATTCACAGCCCCACGATTTCTCCGGCTACGCGGCTCTAGATGCTCTTCTGCCCAGTTGGGGTGCATCTGTCGGTGAATGGCACTTAGGCCCACGCCTGTGGCAATGCTTCCAGCCAAAGCCAGCGCGAGGACAGCTTCTCGATTCACCCCGACGGGTTCTCCCGCACGATTCAAGCGAACCTCGGCAGACGTGAGAAGCACAGGTTGGGTAGCATGGGCGGCGTGATCAGCCGGATTTGCAAACAAACTTCCAAAGAGGGTGGCTGCCAGCAGCGAAACAGCAAACCCAGCGTGATTCAGGGAACGGGTTGAAACCATAGTGGGATGGAGCGACCGGAGCAAAAGACGATCGCAAGCAATGTTCTTTTATTATGAACAAATTTTGTGACGGAGGTGTGTCACTTGTGCTGCTTTAGTCAATCGCTGACCGTACCGTAAAACCCGTACCCGCTCGCAGTTTTAGCCTTTAGCCTGCTTTCACAATCGCTCCAAAATCTGCCAGAACGCGGGCATGGTTTCGCAGCAGCCCCAGCAGATTCAAACGGTTTTTGCGAATGTCGAGATTTTCGTCCATCACCAGCACGCTCTGCGAACCGTCAAAGAAATTGCTGACTACAGGCGCACTCTGACCGAGAGCCTCCACCAGCTTTTGATAATCGCGGCGATCACGGGCAGCAGTCGTTTGTGGCAAGAGTTGCATCAGCGCGTCGTAGAATGCCTGCTCAGAAGGCTGCTGAAATAACCCCGGCTGAATGACCAATTGCGGATCGAGCTGCTGCGTATCCAGGTTGCCCTGCGCTGCCAGCCGAGAAGCCCGATTGACCGTTTCGTAGATTTTATCGAGCATTCCGTTTCGGCGAATCGTCTGAAGGAACTGCGCTCGATCGCGTAAATCCAGCAAATCATGCAGGGCACGGTCGGTATATTCGGGGTCGTTTTCGCCCAGCACAGCATTAATCAGGTCATAGTCGATGGCGCGATCGTCCTCTAACAGAGTGCGGATGCGCTGTAAGAAGAAATTGCGGAGCTGAATTTGCAGGCTGTCTGCCTGGTCAATGCCTTTAGGCAGAGCGGTTTTGAGGAGATGGATGACCTGCCCAATCAGGCGATCGAGATCGATCGATAGGTTTGCCGCCCAGATAATATTTACGATCGCGGTGGCAGCCCGCCGCAACGCAAATGGATCAGCAGAACCTGTTGGAATTTGCCCGATGCTAAAAATGCTTACCAGCGTATCCATTCGGTCTGCCAGCCCCACGACTTGACCCAGCAGCGATATCGGCAGGCGATCGGCTGCACTGCGCGGCAGGTAATGCTCGTAAATTGCCTTCGCAACAGCAATCGGCTCTCCGCTGACCAAGGCATATTTTTCGCCCATCACCCCCTGCAATTCAGGGAACTCACCCACCATTTGCGTCACCAGATCAGCTTTGCACAGCAGGGCAGCCCGTTGAACACTCGCCCGATCGGATTCGCTCACTCCAAGCTGATCGGCAATGGCAGCGGCAATTTGCACAATTCGATCGACCTTCTGGCGCACCGAACCAAGCTGTTCCTGAAAAGTGACGGTTTCTAACCGGGGCAGATAGGCTTCTAGAGGCTGTTTGCGATCGACATCAAAGAAATATTTGCCGTCCGAGAGCCTTGCCCGAATCACGCGCCCATTTCCGGCAGCGATAATATCTGCTTTTTGCGGGTCGCCATTGGAAATCGTAATAAAGTAGGGCAGCAAATCAGACGATTCCTCAGACTTCAGCACCGGGAAATATCGCTGATGGCTTTCCATCTCGGTTACGATAACTTCTGCCGGAAGCTCTAGAAATGCTGCGTCAAATTTGCCGACCACTGCAGTGGGATACTCCACCAGATCGCGCACTTCTTCCAGCAGACCTGGATCGATCGAGGCATACCCTCCCACGGACTGAGCCACCGCCTGTGCCTGATCCTGAATTTTGATTTCACGCTGCGTCGAGTCTACCTCGACAAAAGCATCTCGCAAGCTAGACACATACGATTCTGCCTGACTAAGGCTAATGGGCTCAGGATGCAGCACCCGATGCCCCTGAGAAATTCGATCGCTTGTGTAAGTTTCGGAGCCATTTACGAGCGTAAGCGGCAAAACGGCATCGTTCAACAAGGCAACCAGCCAGCGAATTGGACGAGGAAAGCGCAAATCGCCATCGCCCCAGCGCATAAACCGCTTGCCTTCTAACCCAGAAATCCATTGCGGCACGAGTTCGGTCAGCACCTCGGCGGTTGGACGACCCGCGATCTTTTGCTGCACAAACACAAACTCGCCTTTGTCGGTCGATCGAATTTCTAGTGCAGACAGATCCACCCCCCGCGATCGCGCAAATCCCTCAGCCGCCTTGGTGGGCTTGCCGTCTTTAAAAGCTACCTGAGCCGCCGGACCCTTAATTTCTTCTTCGCGGTCGGGTTGCTGGGCGGGCAGTCCTTTCACCAGAACCGCCAAACGGCGCGGTGTCGCGTAAACTTCAACGGCATCGAACCCCAAAAACACTTCCGTCAGGCTTGCGGGAACGATCGATCGCCACTGAGTCAGCGCGTCGTTCACAAAACTAGCGGGTAATTCCTCGGTTCCAACTTCCAACAAAAACGATGTCATAGCTCCCACTCGCCCAAACAGACACGGTCAGCCTAAAAGCCAATTTTTCTAGTTTAACCTGCTCTGTCCACTTGAACCTTGCCGTAGCGCAGTAATTCGGCAGAGCAAAGTAAAATAGCCCCGATCGCCCCAGGGCAGAAGTGGGCAAAGCAATCTTTTGATATTGACCTGAGATTGAAGCGATCGATCCAAATTTGACTTGAATCAACCCTAACCTGAACTTTTAGAAGCGGGCACCGGGAATCGAACCCGGATCAATAGCTTGGAAGGCTATGGTTTTACCACTAAACTATGCCCGCAGGAGCCTTTTCAAGGCTTACGTTCAAATCTTGATCAGAGCCTAAATGCCGAATCAAAGTCGATTAAAGACTTGATTTGAAACTCTGCATTCGTAAAGTCACGTGCGATCACCGTTTCATCAATCGCAGGAAGACCCGCAATATCAGGAAAGCAAGACTTGAAAACAGTCTGTATCGCACGATTTCCAATCTTAAACAACCTGCTGCATTTTTGCAACTCTTTTCTGCGCGGTTTTGGATAAAGCTTTTTCGAATGACTGGTTTTCCACTACAAAGATTTTGTAAAGCTTGCGGATAAGCAGGGGCAACCCTGGAAAAACTTTTATAGTCTCAGTAGGGTCTTTTGCCAGTCACTCTGGGCTGAGCATTGGCTTGTGGTTGGTCATCGATCCAGGATTTTATGAAGCAGAGGAATATGCCTTGATGATTTTTGGCTGTTTCTCCTAGTTTTTGGATGCCGATTCGATCGCGCACCCCTTCACTGCTCCAGGTAGAGCCTTAACTTCTCCAGCAGAGTAATGATGCACTTGATGATATGGTGAGAAGCATTGTTTCTAAAATTCTTCAATCTGGCAGATTTGCAGTCTGGAACGATCGCATCTGTCTGTTTTTTCCTGCGGTTCAGCCAGTGTTCCTGATTGAGTTGGTGTGCAGTCCTGTCTTTACTGCTTCTCCTTAAGAGATTACAAGAACGAGATAACAGAATTTTTTACTGAATTATATTGCTCCAAAAAGGGCACATTAACGCCTGATAAAGGATGTTGACCAGGCAATGACTGGTTTGTGTATCCTTGCTTTTTGGTTTGTTGCTATCGGCATCTGTTCGGTTCGCTCATGCTAACAGTCCTCTCCGCTCTTTCCCTCGCGCAAATTATTGCCCCTCGTCCTGGGGTTCCTGTTATTCCCCCCACTGAAATTAGAAGATCCCCTGCCGCCCCCATTCAACCGCCTCCAACCATTCCCCAGCTGCCGCTGAATCCTCGTCCGATCGAAGGTCCGATCGAGATTGTGCAGGGGCAGGAAGTCCGTCCACTTCCAGGGCAGCTTGATGACACCCCTGTATTTAACAGCAATAGTCCAGAGCTGATTCAAACTGAGGGGATTTTGCTTTCGACCTTTTCTCCCACGGGGATGAGAAGTCCAGCCGCCCACCTGAACTATCCATTTCAGGGGCGATTTGATATCTTTGCCCATCACATTGCCAGGGGCACCACGCCTGACGACGTGCGAACCCTTTATGTGGGAATTCTGATCGCCAATCCCAGCAGGCAGCCCGTCAAAATTGAGATTGGGCAGGGAGCTAGCTACCTGAGTCAGGAGGCTCCTTTCCTCGACTTGCCCGCTTATGTGGCGAACCCGATGGGAACCGTCTTTGCAGGACCAGGTAGCCGCACCACCAACGACGTGCTGCGAGGGCAGAGACAGACGCACTGGCCCACTCAAATTACCATTCCGCCTGGAGGAACCTATCTTCTGGCAAACGTGCCGATTCCGCTGCGGCGATTAACCGTGGCAACCAACGGCACACTGCCCCCTGGCTACATTATTCCCGGCTTACCCGCCCCTCCCGCTGCATCCGAAGAAGCGCAGACCGATCCAGAAGGCAATCCGGTAGCGCGTCCGCTGGCAACCGGTATCAGCACAAACAACGCGGCCGCGGTCAGTCGTCCGCCTGTGCGAGATAATCGTCCGCTCCCTAGCAATGGTCGAACGATTCTGATGCAGTTAAACAGCAATGGACCTGTTTATGTCGCCAGCCTTGCGATGTACGCACCCCAAATTACAAGAGGGGTAGAACGAGTTCCGACTCAGGTGGAATGGGAAAATTTGCTGAGGAACGGAACGTTTGCGGGTCCGCGTGATCGAATTCCGACGCCGCCCAATAGCCGATCGTTTACACGATTCTTCTACGGCCGAGTGGCAGGTGTTTCGCAGGGGACGCAGTGGACTGCAACAGCGACTGATAACTCCTCGGTAGACTATCTCAGCATTCCGCAGCCGGGACGGGCTTTTTCCTATGTCCTCAGCACGGTCGATCGCAATACGTTTGGCACAGGGCAGATTCAAAGTGCCCCGATGCTGGTACGCTACCCGGACACGGCTTATCGGGCCCATGGCAACTATGGCGTGCAGTACAACGTGACGCTGCCGCTGCAAAACAATACCGACACGACACAGCAAGTTGCCGTGATGATGCAAACTCCGATGCAGGACGAGCGACAGCGCGATGGGTTACGGTTCCGCAATCCGCCCTATGATCAGATCTTTTTCCGGGGGACGGTGCGGATTCGCTTCATTAACGACTTTGGCATTCCCCAGACTCGCTATATGCACCTTGTGCAGCGACGCGGACAGGAAGGGCAGCCACTCATCCGAATGACAGTGCCACGCGGGGCAAGGCGACAAGTTGAGCTGCAATTTATTTATCCGCCTGACGCAACGCCTCCACAAGTCGTTACGGTAAGAACGATCGAGAATCGCAGTGTTGCTGATGCCGCCCCGTCTACGACTCCTTAGAGAGTGGTTGAGCTAGAGGGTGGTTGAGCCTTGTGCGAGGGGCTTATCGGGTGGACGAATTCCTCTGGATGAATTCCTCAACAGCAGTTCGCGAACCACCCGATCGCAAACAAACCACAAACGTACTAAAGATGGCTGTCGTTTATCTAAACTAGCTCCAGCTCGTTTTCGCGCAGGTGCACCTTAAATTTATTGTCAAACCTAACCAGAAGCGGATAGTTTGCGCTGATCGGCTTGCCATGCCATTCGTTAGCGAGTGCCATTATCTCTCCTTCCATGCCCTGAATGTCAAACGCTTGGTTACGGTGAGTGGGATTGTTGTAAACCACAACTGATTCTTTGACTCGTACACGATCGCCAACTTTCATAAACAACGTCTCAAAAAATAACCTCGCAACTGCATCCTGTACCCGAAGCGGCACAGTTTGATTTGCGTTCAAATCACTTTCCTATCTTTGCATAGGTTGATCCTGGTAATTAAGGGCACTATAAAGTCGGTTGCCCCGTCTGCTATACAGCAAACTTGACCGAATGAAGTGTAACCTGCGGATACGGAGATGCTAGGATAATGGACTGGGCAGACTCCCGCAATTGTGCTACACCATTTTGCTTCACCCTAGTTTTGCTCCATACTGGGCAAATCCAACTGAGCAATCTACTCTGGGCAAATCTACCCGGGTAAAGTATGGTTTGCTAGAATCTCTGCTGATTTTTCTTTTTGAGGGTAATGCAAGCAAGTAGTCCACCCACCCCATCAGTTCCGGCAGTTTTATCACTCCTCCCTGACCCCAATGTGCCGGAAGGAGTTTGTCCGCGTCGGACTCGTCAAGATATTGATTTGCTGCTGCTAGCTATCGAAGCTCTGGATCTAGGCGGTTCCGAAGCAATTTTAGCGGCTGCCCGACAGCTAGAGCTAAGCGACGTGATTCCGAACCGCGTGGCACTGTGGAAACTGCGAGCAACAAACCCGCTCCGACGAAACAGTCAGCGTCGTCCGCTCAGCCTTACCGAGGGCAAAGCATTAGTCGTGATTACCTGCCATCTTGCCCGTCGGCTCACGGTGCTAGTGCGGCAGCTTATGTTTGCCTACGAGCAAATGGTCGAAAAACAGTTTACTCCCGACCACCATTTGCGCTTATCGAATTACCTGGAGCGGTTTCGCGCCCATTTTCGATCGCGGATGAACCCAAAACGATCGGCGGTCACTGCCTACAGCTCTGATGAAAAGCTCAACGAACTGGCACTTACCCTACTGGGTCAGCTCCTGTTTTGTACAGGCACGGCAGGAAGCCAGCGGCTCTGGAGCAGCCTGTTTGATGGAGAAGTGTCATGACGATTCAACGGCAGTATAGTTTGCCGAATTGCACCCTAGTTCTGCAAGGGGTAGGCGATCCGGCTGCTAGTGGCGGTATGGCTCATTCTTTGCTATCGATGGTTACAGGCTTTCAGTGCTATCTGGCAGGACAGGAAAAGCCGTTGTCCGGCGGGCGAGATTTGCTCAACCAGCTCATAACCACCGTGAGCGATTATGCCCAAACCTACCTCAGCGGCATTCCCCATCGATCTAAGCTTGCTAGCAATGCGGCAGGAGTTGGGCAGCGCGGCGGATCATCAGTTCAAATTGCCCAGGTCAGTCCTACGCTGCATCGCCTTTTGGTTCAGCCGCAGGAAGTTCACGTTGATAGCCCCGTCAATCCCACGGCTGCCCAGTTTGACCTGACCACCACTCAGTTTTTTGATCTGGTTGAGGCGATCGACCAAATGCTGGCAGATGGTCAAACGCTGCCCGATCTGACGCTAAATCTATCGCCGCTCCCGAAACGACAGGCTGCGGTGCAAAAACCTGCGACTCAGCAAACCGTGCCTGCCTTGCTAGGGGTTGCGGGACTGGCTGCCGCCGCCGCCGCGCTGTTCTTTGTGCCAATTCCCGAAGTGCGCCGACCGGAGCCTGTGCCGAACGCCACCAGCCAAACGCAGCCCGGAGCCTCGCCTGCCGCCAGCCCTTCTCCTGGCAGTTCCCCTGCCCCAAACGAGTCGCCTTCGCCTGAGGCAACTAACAGCTCGACCGAATCTTCGCCGATCGCTTCTCCTGTTGAGTCGCCTGCTGCAAACGCCAGTCCCGGAGCTGCTACGGAATCTGCAAATGCGGCAACCAATCCGGCGGCAGCTGCCATTCTCACGAACCGACCTGAGATTACAGAGCCAATCGAGCTTGAGCGGCTGCAAGTTGCCCTGTACGAGCGCCTCGATCGCGCCTGGAGAACTGAGCCAACTTTCAAAGAAGCGTTAATTTACCGGGTCGGGGTTGCCCCGTCAGGAGAAGTGCTGGGCTTTAGGTTTGCCAATGACCCTGCACTCAACTTTGTCAACGAAACGCCCCTGGTCGATCTGCGCTATCCCCCCAACGAGGCAAACAGCCAGGAACCGCTGGCTCAGTTTCGCGTGGTGTTTCAGCCGGATGGTGTGCTGGAGGTAAGCCCGTGGAATGGACAGGCGGAAGTCTTACCCTCACCTTCGCCCTCGCCCTGAGCGGCTATTTAAGCAGGGAAAGAATCTAGAGCAGAATCAAGGACGAACGTACGCCTGTGGTCCTGCCCAAATGCTGTTGACCGTTTGCCCGAACACGATCGGCTGATCTTGAGCCATTTGGCGGGTTTGACCGCTGGCATCGACCGCATAGAGCAACCATTCGGGATCGCCCAAATTGCCCGCTCGAAAGAGCACCTGATTAGGATCAGTCTGGCTCCAGCCCAGCAGCACGGCATTGCTGTAGTCTACCTGGGTTGGGGCGATTGTGCGGGTCAGGTTAGACGATCGATGCCAGACAACGGCAAAATCAGACGCAATATCGCTGCCAAAAATCGACTCAAACTCACGGGCAAGCACGCGATCGCCCGACTCAGACCAGGCAACCGGAATCAGAATGGCGATGCGCCCTGCCTCTTCTGGCTCAGCTTCTGCCATAAATGGGTTATCGGCAAACGGGGAAGAAGCGGTAATTGTGTGCAGATCACCCGTTTTCAAATTCTCAAGGAACAGAACGCTTGCCACTCGGCTCTGAGTGAAGTGCGTTCCCAGTTCCACCTGAATCCGGCTGTAAGCGGCGTACTCTCCGTCGGGCGAAATCAGGGAAGGACTGCGGTAGTAGCGAAATCGCGGCGTTGCGTCTGCTTTTGCTTCGGTCAGCACTGCCATAATCCAGCTCCAGGGAACCGGATAAGGACTATCGAGCGGGTCAAGCTGCACAGGGGTCATGGAATTATCGGTGTGAGGAGGATGGTCAGACTGGGGAACAGAAGTATCGGTAAAAAGCGGAGCGTGATTTCCCGATTGGTCAGTTGTGAAACCAACCGTGGAAATCGAAGCAGAAGTCGAGGTAGAAGTCGAAATCGAGTCAAAAACTGAGCGAGATAAAGCCCAGCGCGAACCTGCACCCCACACGGCACACGATAGCAAAAGTACTGACAAACACAGCCGGGACGGGCATTGCGCCGATCCCGTAGGAAGCCGTGAAACCATAGAAGTAGCCTCTGGACGACGGTAATTGAAACAGTGCGCCCAAACAGCAAAAGCTTTCTACTTCCATGTATAGCAAGGGATTACCGTTCAGGATGGTTTGCTTAGAAAATCTTTCAACTTGCCTTAATGTTGCGAAATACAGCTTTGCTACGGGCTGCTCAATCCTCAGCGATGATTCATTTCACCTCGATTACAGGTATTATTCCCGGAAAGTTTATTTTTAGCGCGAGTCCTGATCGGGAAGAAAAAACTGCCGCAAAATGCTGGACTTTGTGACCAATTGAGTTAGCATCATCAGGAATGTAAGGACGTGCATGAGGTGTGTATGACGCAATCCCCCTCGACTTCTCCCTCTAACACCGCAGAGCCAGTGCAAAGCAGTTCGACCGGGGTCAATGAGCCAATTCCCCCGCAGGCAGCACCGCTTGACCCGCCAGCAAAAACAGTCGTCGCGAAACCTCGTAAACGCGGGTCAGCCCTGGTTTGGCTATTTCGGCTGATGCTGCTGGGCACAGGCGGGAGCTTTGCGGTGATTGCAGGCGTGGCGATCGCTCATTTTTATCCGGCTCAAACGCAGGAAATGCCCTTTGTCGAGCGGTTGCTGAATAGCTCGGAGACCCTGCTGAGACAGATTGAGCGATTGCCCCAGACCTGGCAGGGCAAGACTGCTTCGCCTGATGCCTCGATCGTCGCTGGCAATTCGCCTGCCGCGAGTCCTGCTCCTGCAACAACCACCGTAACCGATGCGGCTGCATTGCCCCTGGCCAATACCGATCGTCAAAAGCTGCAAGCCGAACTCATCAAGCTTGAGCAAGAGCTAGACCGGATTAGCGATCGCGCTACTACAATTGAAAATCGCCTGGGAACGCCGAATCGCAGCAGCGATATTACCGCCCGGCTTCAGGCAATTCAGCAGCAGCTTAATCCGGGTGTCTCTCGTTCGACTGCCAGCCCCAATCCGGCAACAGCTGTGCCTCCGGCAGCAACCAGTACGGTGTCTCAGGACGATCGGCTAATGGTGACGCTGCCCAGTGATGCTTTATTTGAGTCAGACCAGACGACGCTGAAGCCGGGAACCGATGCGATTTTAAACAGCATTGTCAGCGACCTCAAGCAGTATTCAGGCGCGACGATTCGCGTGACTGCCCATCTGGATGCTCAAAGCACCGAAGCTGCCGATCGAGAGCGATCGTTTCAGCAGGCAAAGGCGATCGAGCAGTATCTGGGGGGTCAGCTCAAGGAGGGCTATCACTGGCTGGTCGAAGGCTATGGGCACAGTCGCCCGATTTCAGCAAACGATACGCCAATCAATCGCCAGCGCAATCGCCGAATTGAAATTATTATCGAGCCAAAATAAATCAAATCCGAAGTCCATCCCATTAGAAGTTCGGCAACTCAATCGTTCAGCAGCATGATTCGGCATGATTGCGATCGCCTGCTTTTTTCCTGTGGTCTCCTATGAAAATTATCTTTTTTGGAACTCCTCAGTTTGCCGTGCCCAGCCTGGAACGGTTGGTTCGTCATGAGGCGATCGAGGTGTTGGGCGTGGTGACGCAGCCCGATAAGCGACGGGGACGCGGCAATGAGGTCACGCCTTCTCCGGTGAAAGCTCTGGCGATCGAGCAGGGGCTAACGGTGTGGCAGCCGCAGCGCATCAAAAAAGATGAAACGGTGCTGCAAACTTTGCGTCAGGCAGGGGCAGATGCTTTTATGGTCGTGGCATACGGTCAGATTTTGTCACAGGAAATTCTTGATATGCCGCGTCTGGGCTGCATCAATGCCCACGGGTCGATTTTGCCGAAGTATCGCGGAGCTGCGCCGATTCAGTGGAGCCTTTATCACGGCGAAGCAGAAACCGGAATTACCACGATGCTGATGGACGCGGGAATGGACACAGGCGCGATGCTGCTCAAGTCTGTGACGCCGATCGCCCTTAGCGACCATGCCCTCGACCTGGCAAAAACCCTGTCCTTTGATGCGGCGACGCTGCTAGTAAACACACTGTTTGGTTTGGAGCAAAACCTGATTCAGCCTGTGCCGCAGAATGATGCCGAGGCAACCTACGCGCCGCTGATCAAAAAAGAAGACTATCAGCTTCACTGGACGCGATCGGCTCTGGAGCTACACAATCAGATTCGCGGCTTTTATCCGAGCTGCGTGACTCAGTTTCGAGATGCGCCCCTCAAGATTAGCGTTACTCTTCCCCTGGACTGTTCACTTTCCGTTATGCCGCCAGAACTCGGCAAGATCCAGCAGGAATGGACCCAGGCTGATGCACTGCAAGACGCGGAACCGGGAACGATCGTGGGATTGCTGAAAGGTCAGGGCGCGGTGGTGCAAACCGGGGCAGGGGTGCTGTTGCTCAAAGAGGTGCAGCCTGCCGGAAAACGATCGCAGTCCGGCTGGGATTTTGTCAACGGGATGCGGCTCCAGGTAGGCGAAAAGCTGGACAGGCTGTGAGGCGATTATCTCTCCAGGAACGTGCGAAGCAATCGGTGGGGCCGTTTGGCAAAAGCCACTTCAGGCTTCGGCGATCGTTTCATAGTGGCTGCATCCTTCACAGGGACCAGACGGATTAATCGCACACCGAATTAGCTCCGATCGCGCACTGTAGCGACAGGTCGCATCGCCAATAATCCACAGTCCATTAAACTCACTCTGCTCAGCCGGACGCTGAATGGACTGGACATAAAGGGCAATTTTTTGCAGACAGTATTTGCCTGCCTTGAACTGATAGCGATGATGACGCTCCAGCACTGCATAGGTTTTACCTTCGAGATCGAGATATGCCCCTGGCTGTGGATTCCAATTCAGGTGCAGGCTACCAAGCGATCGTTTTGGGTGGCTGAGAATCACCTCAGTGGGCAGTGATGGCTCCATAGGAAGTAAGGAAGTTAAAAAGTGTAGTGTTGCCAATCCATTATTTAAGGATGGTATCGTACCAGCCCCTCGATCGACTTCAAGCTCCATCAAATTCTCTGAAAGCTGCTGCATCGTCAAGCTAATGGACTCGCTGCATCGCGATTCACCGAACTCGAAGCTACCCAGCTACAAAAATTAAGACAGCAGGAGAACCTATCAGGAAAATCATAGGGGATGAAAAGGGATCAAGGATTATCTGCACCGAAGCATCATTAATTTGTAAATAATTTATAAATAGTTTGTAGATAGCTTATAGATGATTTGTACAGTTTTAGATTGAGTATGTAGAACTGAAAGAACGTTCGCAGTGACGATCGCGTGAACATTATTGCTTGCAAAAAAGTGTAGAAAACTGAGAGCACCGAGGCGATCGCATTCTGCTGCGGCTGGCAGTTCATTAAGGGCTGAAATACCGATACCCCGCTCAATGTTTCAGCGAATGCTTTTAGACATGCGACAGGAATCCTTTTCGCAGCCGTGTTGTTTGCTCGCAGTTATGTTGTTTTACTCGCAGTCGTGTTGTTTACGGATGCAGTAGAGCTGCAGCGCGCTTCAAAGGTAAGGATAAAGGCAAGAAAGGATAAAGGCAAGAAAGGAAGGGCGATCGTAGCCGCGTGTCCTGCCTGTTCCCCTGAAGGGGAATGTTGCTTGATTAACATCGCGATTAAGATTGGAGAGTATCAGGCAGTCGGGCTGCTTGAGTGCTTTGGAGGATGCCATAATGCAACACAACAGTCATGCAGTCGTGATTGGGGGCAGTCTGTCAGGGCTGCTCATGAGTCGGGTTCTGGCAAATCATTTCGATCGCGTTACCGTTATCGAGCGCGATATTTATCCAGATGAGCCTGCCCCCCGCAAGGGAGTGCCCCACTCTCGCTTTCCCCACACACTGATGCTGCGAGGGCAACAAATCCTGGAACAGCTCTTTCCCGGACTGAAATCAGAACTGCTCGACAAGGGTGCGATCGAGCTAGACAGCATAAAAGACGTTGCCTTCCTCACACCGAACGGCTGGGCAGCCCAGCGTGACTCGGAGCTGGCACTGCTTGCCTTTAGCCGGGACTTGCTGGACTGGAGCATTCGCCGCCGATTAGCCGCTTTTTCCCAGGTGCAGTTTCTAACAGGAGCCAGCGTGACTGAACTGTTAACCGACCCGAAACGCCAAAAAATTCTGGGGGTATCGCTGCATCAACACAAAAAATTCAATCCTGAATCTAATCCTGAATCCAACTCTGAACTCAATTCTGAATCCAACTCTGAATCCAATCAGAATTTGTACGCGGATCTGGTTGTGGATGCCAGCGGTAAGGCTTCTCATACGCCGCAGTGGTTACGGAAACTAGGGTATGAAGCACCGCCCGAAACCGAGATTAATGCCTTTGTGGGTTATGTAGCTCGGATTTATCAGCCCCCGCCCGATTGGGATGTGAATTGGAAAATGGTGTTTATGCCCACTGCCCCCCCTCAGCAGATTCGAGGCGGAGCCATCTTTCCAATTGAAGGCGATCGCGACAATCCCAACCAGTGTCGCTGGATTGTGAGTTTAGTCGGCGGCGATCGCGATTATCCTCCGACTGATGATGCAGGATTTTTAGCGTTTGCCCGCAGTTTGCCCTCGCCTGTTTTGGCAGAGGCGATCGAGCGAGCAACCCCACTAACGCCACCTTATGCCTATTACGGCAACGAAAATCGCCAGCATTACTATGAGCAGTCCCCGCTGCCTGCCCGTTTAGTTGTCGTCGGACATGCGGCTTGCTTGCTGAATCCTACCTATGGGCAAGCCATGACCGTTGCTGCCCTTGAAGCCATGACACTGGATCAGTTTCTTCGGCACCAGGCGATCGACAAGCTCGACCAGCAAACTCACGCGCTGCAAAAACAGCTTGCCAAGGCGCATCAAGAGGCATGGACGGCTGCAATCAGCATTGACTACCGCTATCACAGCACTCAGGGCAAACCAATAAACGCTGCCACCCGGTTCACAAACTGGTACTGGGATCAGCTACTAGAACTGATCGTCGATCGCGCTAGCATTCATCACACCTTCCTGGAAGTGCTGCATTTGCTCAAACCCTCGAGCGTACTGTTGCAGCCGTCGATTTTCGGTCAAATTTTAGCGCATTCCTTTAGCAAGCGTTGGCAGCGATTTACATCGCCCTCGGAATCAGCCATTTCCACCCGTTGATTGATGCGGCTGATGGTGCAGCAAGTCCTTCCCAAAAGCGCAGAACTACAATTCAAGCGTTCTGTAACACTCAATCACAGCTCTGATTGCAACCCTGGCGATCGAGATAAGATGCGGATGAAGTTACCCACGGTAGCCATCTGGGGAGGAACCCATGACACCTGCGATCGGAGAACGTCCCAGCTTTAACATCCCAGGTCCGCGTCCATTGCCCCTCCTGGGTTCTACGTTCAACAGCCTCCGGTTTGCCAGAGATTCGATCGGTTATAGCCGCCAGCTTTTTCGCGACTATGGCACGCTTGTTGCCCTGTCCCGGAATGGAGGAACCCGCATCTACTCCCCCCGTACTCACTGTCCCGGAACGGTCTTCGCTTATGGTCCTGATCTGGTGCGTCAGGTGGCAACTCAGCACGACGTTTATTACAAGTATCCGCTGACCGGACCACTATACCGCTTCCGAAACACCTCAGAGCGCACCAAGCCACTTCAGCATTTTCTTGCCGGACTCTTTGGGGTCAATGAAGACCACCACCTGCAACAGCGCAAATTGATGATGCCTGCCTTTCATCGTCAGCGGCTCGAAACCTATGCCAGCGACATGATCACCATTACAGAGAACGAGCTGAACCGCATGCAGCCAGGGCAGGTTCATGAGATTGCTGACTGGATGCGACAGCTCACCCTTCGCATTGCAACCAAATCTTTGTTTGGAGAAGATATTGGAACCGATCGTGGCGCAGGGCAAATCATCTACGATGCATTGCATTTGCAGGGGAGTCTGCTACCGCAGCTCTTTCCCCTGGATGTGCCCGGTTCACCGTGGTGGCAATACTTAAACCGGGTGGCTCAATACGAAGCGAAAATGGGCGCGTTAATCAAAGCCAAACAGCAGCGGGGTGGCGATGAACCCGATGTGCTATCGATGCTGATTCAGGTACGGGATGAGGAAAGCGGCTCTCGCCTGAGCGAAGCAGAACTGCTGGGGCACGTTGGGGTGATATTTGTAGCAGGGCATGAAACCAGTGCCAACGCCCTAACCTGGACTTTATTCCTGCTCTCACAGCATCCGCAGATTTTAGGAGATTTGGTCGATGAGCTAGACTCCGTTCTGCACGGAAGTGCGCCGTCGCTAGAGCAGTTGCAGCAGTTGCCCTTGCTGGAGCGAGTGATTAAAGAAAGTATGCGAATCTTGCCCCCCGTTCCCTGGAATGGTCGCGTCACTGCTAAGCCAACTGAACTGGGCGGTTATGCCCTGCCCGAAGGAACCGAGGTGCTGGTCAGCATTTACCAGACGCACCAAATGCCCGACCTTTATCCTGACCCTGCCTCTTTTAACCCCGATCGCTGGACAACGATTACCCCAACCGCATACGAATACAATCCCTTTAGTGCGGGTCCTCGGATTTGTATTGGCGCAGGCTTTGCCATGATGGAGATCAAGATCATTCTGGCGATGCTGCTCCAGCGATACCGTCTTCAGTTTGTGCCCCGCCGCTCGATCGAGCGCTCAGGTGTGATTGTGATGGCTCCCAAATACGGGCTGCCAATGATAGTACAAGCACAGGATCGCCAGTTTTATCAGGGTGTGGGCGGGGTACGGGGCGATATCCGCGAGATGGTGAATTTGCCTTAAGAGTTGCCTTAAGGGTTTGCTTTCAGGGTTTGTCTAAGGTTTGTCTTAAGAGAATGACGGGCTATAGTCGATCGATCGGAGCTTTTCTTCCCAAACCCACCAGGACAACTACGATAAACGCCGTCCCAATCGTGAAGAAGGTAATCGGTTCGTGCAGCAGCAGGGCAGAGGCAAAAAGCGTCAAGAAAGGCTGCAAAAGCTGAACTTGACTAACTCGCGCCACGCCGCCGATCGCCAGCCCGTGGTTCCAGGCAAAAAAGCCCAGAAACATACTGAACACGCTGACATAACCAAAGCCTAACCACGATTCAAAGGAGGCGTGCAGTCCTCGCTCAGCAACGGTCAACGCAACGGGCACAGCCAGAAACGGCGCAGACAAAACTAACGCCCAGCAAATCGTCTGCCAGCCGCCTAGCTCACGCGATAAGCGTCCTCCCTCGGCATACCCGATCGCCGCTGATGCAACTGCCCCCAGCAATGCAAAATCTCCAAGTTGAACGTGTCCCCCGCCTGCTAACACCGCAAACAGCACAACCACTGCACTTCCTAGACCGCTCCAGAGCCAGAACAGCGCAGAGGGACGATCGCCCGTTCTCAGTACACCCGCCCCAGCAGTCGCCAACGGCAAAATGCCCAGGATAATCGCCCCGTGAGACGCAGGAAGCGATCGCATTGCCCAGGCAGAAAGCAGCGGAAACCCCACCACCACGCCAGCCGCAATCACAACCAGGCTTGTAAGATGACGCTGAGCAGGTCGCGGTTGCCGAGTCACTTTCAGCAGCCCGGCTGCCAGAATCGCTGCAACGATCGCTCGTCCTAACCCAACGATGATTGGATCAAGTTCAACGACTGCCATGCGGGTTGCCGGAAGCGTCAGACTAAACGTAAGTACTCCTAAAAATCCGTAGGCTAAACCGATCGTTTCAGGCTGAAATCTTTTGGAAAAATCACCCAGCAAATACCTGAATTTCGCGCTCATTCCGCCGCCTCCAGCAGGCTCCTGCTGTACTGCTGCACTGAAGACGGCACATCCACATTGACCGAGAGCTGAGGATCGGCAACGGGAGCCAGGGGAGTCAGGCGTAAAGGCAATTCTCCTGCCCAGATCGGCAATTCATAATCGGCTTCATCGTCTTTAGGCGGTCCCGTTCTCACCTTGGCAGAGGCTTCGTTCAACGGCAGCGAGAGCACCAGCGTTCCGGCGATTTCCTGTTGTGTAGCAGGACGCAACTCCGACCAGCGACCCGGCATGACGTGTTCTGTAAAGGCTTTCAATGCTGCTATTTTCTCGGCGGCATCTTCAACAACTTCTGCTCGCCCAAAAACCACCACCGAACGGTAATTCATAGAATGGTGAAACGCCGATCGCGCCAGTACAAGTCCATCGAGCAGCGTCACCGTTACGCACACCTCAACGTCCTGCTTCAGCGTCCGCAGCATTCGGCTAGCAGGCGATCCGTGAAGATAGAGGCGATCGTCTACTCTACCGTAAGCCGTGGGAATGACAAAGGGCTGACCCTCCACGACAAATCCAACCTGGCAAATTAAGCCTTCATCCAGGATTTGGTGAATCAAAGGGCGATCGTAGTTACCACGCTGCGGGAGCCGCTTGATTTGGGTGCGCTGGGTGATCTCCAATGAGTTCGATTCTGTATCCCTATCGTTTGTCTCTGGATTCATTCCGGTATTGATTGATGTCATCGCATTTGTTCTCAACTTTTAATCTCTTTTAGTCTCTTTTGGTCCGAATTAATGCAGATTGACATTTTGCTGCTGTAAATCAAGCCGCATCAAATTACCCTCCATAAACCCCAGGCGAGCGTAAACCGGCTTGCCCGATGGAGAGGCATTGAGGACGGCATGGGTGCAGCCGATCGTCCTCAGATAAGCCATTAGCTGCTGGGTAAGTTGAGTTGCAATTCCGCGACCTCGATGGGCAGGCTCCACATAAACGCCCCAGATGTATCCATCACATCGATCGCAAGTTTTAATCACCCTGGGGTAAAGTCCGGCAAATCGCTGACCTCCGGCAGAACCAACCACTCGTCCTTCGACCTCTGCCACAAACGCCTGATATCCCAAGGTATGACGAGCCTGCTGGATAAATTCGAGGGTAATTTCTAACCAGTCAGGTGCGATCGATTCTTCAGCAATCTGGTTGTCTAACCACATCTGATAAAAGTGATGGGCAATTAAGGCATCTTCTGCGGGAACGGCTGCCCGAATCTGGAAGCACTGTTGCATCTGGTGTTGCATTGAGTGGCATCGCTTAACATCCTGGTATTCTGAGCCTAGCCCGCCTGAGTGGACTTTCACAATAGCCAATTGTATGCTTTTCTATCAGTCCACTTTGAACACAAAGGAGCGAAACCGGAGATGGACTTAGCCATTACCCTCGATAGCAACGCTGCCCTGCCGCTCCATCAGCAGCTTTATGAGGAACTGCGGCGATCGATTCTCACCGGACGATTGCTGCCCCGCCAAAAGGTTCCCTCTACTCGATCGCTGGCTCAGTCTCTGCACATTTCGCGCACCACCGTCACGCAGAGCTACGATCGATTGCTCAGCGAGGGCTATCTGGAAACGATCGGGGGTTCTGGAACCTATGTTTGCGCTCAGCTTCCTGATGATCTGATGCAGTCTGCGCCGATCGAAATAGAACCCGTTTCTCCTACCCAATCCGTTGCGCTGTCTCACTACGGCACTCGCCTGAGCCAAACTTCTTTTTTACCGCAGCCCAGTTCAAATTTGCCGATCAGCTTCCGCTATGGGCAACCCGCACTTCAGCATTTTCCGATCGCGCTCTGGCGCAAATTGTTGTCGCGCTACTGTTTGTCAAACGATCGCTGGTTAGACTACACCACTGATTTTCAGGGCGAGCAGGCATTGCGGCAGGCGATCGCCGGGTATTTGTCGCGGGCAAGAGCGGTGCAGTGTGACCCTCAACAAATCATCCTCACCAACGGCACGCAGCAGGCTCTCGATTTGATCATGCGATTGCTGATTAATGCCGGGGATGGAATTGCGATCGAAGATCCGGGGTATTTGAGTGCGCGTCGCGTTTTTCTCAGTCACGGAGCCACCCTCTTTCCGGTCCCGGTCGATGAGTCAGGCTTAAGGGTCGAAAAACTTGCCAGTTTGAATTCGGATACTTTGCGATTAGATACTTTACGATTAGTCTATGTCACGCCGTCGCATCAGTTTCCCACCGGATCAATTCTGTCGCTTTCCCGCCGCCTGGAACTATTGAGCTGGGCACAAAAGCATCGCTGTTTAATTCTCGAAGATGACTACGATAGTGAGTACCGCTATGGCGATCGACCAATTCCCGCATTACAGGGATTAGATCAAAATCATTCTGTTATTTATATCGGCACGTTCTCCAAAGTTCTATTTCCTGCGTTGCGAATCGGTTATCTTGTGGTTCCTCGATCGCTGGTGTCTTTGTTCACCCAGGCAAAATGGCTAAGCAATCGTCAGCTTCCCACACTCGAACAGCAAGTTTTAACCGAATTTATCAAAGCGGGACATCTGGAGAGCCACATTCGCAAAATGCGATCGCACTATGACCAGCTTCGCCAAACGCTTGTACAAGCTTTGAAAACCCATTTTGGCGATCGGGCGATCGTTTTTGGTGAAAAGGCGGGAATTCATATTATGGTCAAGCTCGATTCGCCCTGGAGTGATGCAGAAGTGATCGAACGGGCTGCGAAAGCCGGTGTAGGAATCATGCCTGCTCAATTTCACTATCTCGATTCCGGCGATCGAGGTGAATTTATCTTGGGCTATGGAGACCTGGATGCAGAAACAATTGCAGTCGGGATCGATCGTCTGGCTCAAGGGCTAAAGGGGTAGCGCATCACCCCAATATTCTTTAAAACTTATCTCTGTCCAACAAAAAGACGGCTGTTGGACTTTCAGCCTGATCTCGCATAATGACATGGCTTACCAGATTCAACAAAGGAAATTGACGCTCCATTGGGGGCAGGCATTGAACTTTATTGAGCGGAAGCTTCATCAAATTTGGCGGCTCATGCACCAGAATTCCATACAATTTCTTTTCAATGCCAGCAATGACAATCAAAAAGTTCTGGCTTTTCCGGGACGACTCAACCGAATCGATGTCTGGCCACCGATCTAGATTAACGACCCGAATGAGATGTTGCCCGATCCGTAGCAATCCAATTTTGCTCAGCTCATCTTGAGCAATTGCCGGGCAGTTCACAACCTGTAATACAATTTCGATCGGCAGAGCTAAGTGATATCCTACGATCGCAAATACAACAAACGTTCGTTCTTCTTGCTCGCGCTGTATCATTTCTTCTTTGCTCGTCGAATGGTTGATTAAAAATCACCTCATCATTGCTTGCTCAGGATGATTTTCTTAAGACGGTTTTCTCAAGATAGTTCTCTCAAGCAAGTTCTCAACCATTTCTAGCAGCTTATGTTCCATGTAAGGCTTTGTCATATACGCGGCTGCCCCTAGCTGTGAAGCCACCAAACGGTAGCTTTGATCATTACGTGAGGTCAGCATCAGAATAGGAATATTGGCAAGGTTTGGCTGTTGCTGAACCCGTCTCAAAAACTCAAAGCCATTCATTCCCGGCATTTCTAGATCGCACAGCACAAGCTCAATTTTCTGTTTTTCGAGCTGTGTTAACGCTTCGTATCCATTCTGCGCCTGATAGACCTGATAACCCGCTTTTTGCAGCATCAAGACGATCGCCTGACGGGTTGTGATGGAATCTTCCACCACCAAAATCTTGCGACTGGGATTAGCCGGAATCACAAAATTGGGCAAGCCTGGTAAAGCAGCTTGAGCCTGGGGCTGAAGCAGAGCCGTTGCGGCATCGTCCTGCGACATTTGGCTCACTTGACTGTTCCAATGGCGAGCGATACTGGAAGCCACTGGGCTTTCAAGTGCTTTTTGCATTAATAATGCACCATCAATGACCAGAGCTAAGCGACGATCAGGTAAAACGCTAACGCCGTGAATGTAGTCAGGAGATTTCAGCAAACTTCCAAAAGGGCGAATGACTAATTCTTGTTCGCCAATCAACTGATCCACCTCTAGACCTAATAGCGTATCTCGAAAGCGAATCAGAATTACAGGTCTAATTCCTTCTTGAACAGGCAAATTTTGAATTTGAAACTGAGTCAAGTCAGGAATTAAAGCATCATAGTTCAGAAGATCTTTTAGCTTGTAAAGTGGAACTAATTTTGTATCGTTCCCTTTGCCCCACTGCAAAATTCTGCGATCGTTTCGCATTAGAACCTGAGCAGATTGAGGAATAACAATTTGTTCGATCGCGTCATCAAGCAGCGCATATCGTTTCGCATCAGCTTCAAAAACCAGCAGGGGAGCAACAGTCAAATTGAGCGGAATTTGCAGTACAAAACAGGTGCTTTCTCCCCTTTGCGATTCAACCGTGACAGAGCCGCCCAGGGCTTGAATCTGATCTCGTACAACATCTAGCCCAACGCCGCGCCCCGACAAATCACTGACGCGATCGGCAGTGGAAAACCCCGGCTCAAACAAGAGATCAATCAACTGCGACGGTTTAACGCTCATTGCTGCGTCTGCCGAAATGATTTGACGCTCGATCGCCCGTTTCAGAATCTGGTCAAAGTCCAACCCTTTTCCATCATCCTGGACTTCAATCATCAGGTATTTGCCCTGATTCCGCGCAGAGATTCTAATCGTGCCATAGCCAACTTTACCCTGCTGCTGTCGGAGCAATTGCGGTTCGATGCCATGATCAAACGCATTCCGAACCAGATGCAACAATGGGTTGTATAGCTTCTCAGCCACCACCTTATCGACCAGCACTTCAGTGCCATTGAATTCCAGCGTTACCTGCTTATTGTGAAGGGTTTCAAGCTGCTGCACGATCGGCGGCAGGCGATTGAGAATTTCGCCCAGCGGCAGCATTCGAACTTCAATCAGAGCGCGGCGCGTGTTGGTTAATAGCGATCGCTGATTTTCTAAAGTTTGACTGGATGTCCGGGTGAATAAATCGATCGCATCTGCAACTTCAGTAAGCTGAACGATGTCATCCAGCAACGACTGGATGAGCTGGGGATTAATCGGGTTAGAGCCTGGAGAATCTTGAATCCTATCTTTTCGATTGATGCGATCGGTCGCTTGTTGATGAGCTGCGCCATTCCGCGATGAACGTTTTTTTGATTTTCGCGGCTTGCGTTCTAATCCGCTCGTTTGCCAGATCGACGGACTTCGGAGCGGGTTGAGGCGTTGTTGATGCTGCCGAATTCGACTGATTAATGCCTGGGCAGCCCCCTGAAGCTGTTCGACCTGAAGGGATTGGCGACTGTGATTGGTTAATAGCTCACCTGCCAAATAAGTTAATTCATCAAGGTGTTTAACGTTCACCCGAACATGGACAGGCGGATTGCCCGGCTCCTTTGGGAAAGGCATCGCCGAAGTATCGCTGGCGATCGGGGATACATCAATTTGATAAGTTGAATTGTTCTCGGCCGGAGGCACAACGGTGATTGCAGCGAGTTGCTCTGTCTCCTCTTCAGAATTGAGACTCTCGAGGTCGGTCAATTGACCCCAAATATTCTCAATCAGAGAACCTCCTGAGGCATCTGAAGACGGGTCTGACTCCTGTGAATTAGATGGGTCTGATAGATCTAATGCATCTGATAGATCTAATAAATCCGCTGAATCTAATGCATTTGATAAATCTGATAGATCTGATAAATTCGCTGAATCCGCTAAATCCGACTGATTCGGTAGCTCTAATTCAGGAGCCGAAATTTCCACGACACCGAAGATTGCCTCATCAACATTCTGTCCTGCCAGTTGCTGCAACGCCTCTGAAGGGAACCCGCCCTGACTTCGATCGCCTTCAAGCACTGCACTTTGCCCGGCTCGAAAATCAGCTAATGCAAGGGCTGCGATCGTTGTCGCCTGCTCAGGGTAATGGTTGAGTGCCAGCAACGTTGCCTGAGCAATTGCGCCAAATCCCCGAAGGTTGAGCGACTCTGCCAAACCCTGAAACACCTCTGCCTGAGTTTGGAGCATTGCCACTAATTCGTCGGGCTGGGCATTGGACAAGGCGGCTGTCATCTGATCTAATCGCTGAGCCACGCCGACTTCAAAAATCGATTGTGTGACATCGAAACCCAGTTCGGCCGAGGTAGGCAAGGAAACCGTTTGATCAAAACAATCGCCGAGCTGCTCCTGCAACTGAGCAAAAATCGTAGCGGCTCGATCGAGAATCTCGGAATGGTCAACCGCGCCTCCGGTAAGTTCTGCCACGAGCGGCAAACGCAGACACTCCACGCCTTCAAAAAGCAACGCTTCGGTTTCAGAATTAATCGGGGCCTGAGGATTACACAAGGCTCTAAAAATATCTTCTAGAGAGTGAGCAACAGTGGCGATCGTTTCCAGTCCTACGCTGGTTGCTGCCCCTTTTAGCGTATGCGTCACTCGCATCAAGTTATTGACTTGATTGATACCATGTTCTTCTTTGAAGCTGAGCAATCCCTGTTCTAATGCTTGAAGCAATTCTGGTGCTTCTTGAAGAAAATATTGATAAGTTCTCTCGCGAATCTCTGAATCTGTAGTCATTATTTTGCTAATAACTGATCGCTTTTACTAATAATTGCTGTGCTAATTGCTGTGCTAAGTAGGTAGGCGTAATTAACCGTAGAGTGGGTTGGGCAAAACCGTAACGCATCAATTTCTAGAAGCCCTGACGATAACGCGTTACACTGCGCTAACACATCTGACAAAGACAACAAAGACTCCTGAGAAAAGGCGATCCTTGTGTTCTCAAAGTCCTCTAGAGTTGAGGAATATAGGGGGCACTGTAGGATCTCTAAGACTCCTCAAATTCCCCCAAAACTTTACTCAACTCCTGAGGAGCGATCGCATCAATCCACCTTGAACTGTTCACTCTTCGACTGCAGATCTTGCGCCATCGTCAGCAGATGCTTAAAGGAGGTTGCAATTTCCACCGCATCACCTGAGGTTTTATTGGCGATCGCTGCGACTTCTGTCATTGTTTGTGTCACCGACTGGCACTGGTGCGTTTGCTCTTGCGTTGCCTGAGTAATTCCTGCAACCAGATAGCTAATTTGGCTTGTCGCATCCACGATCGCATTCAGATTTTCACGCGCATCATTCACCACTTCCGTTCCTGAGACCACCCGTTTAATGCCCGTTTCCATCGCGGTAGACACTTCTGCGGTTCCCGCCTGAATTTCCTGGACAAGCTGTTCGATCTCAGTTGCAGCATTGGCAGACTGGCGAGCTAGCGATCGGACTTCATCCGCAACGACTGCAAAACCTCGTCCATATTCTCCAGCACGAGTTGCCTCGATCGCAGCATTCAGTGCCAGGAGTTGAGTCTGCGTTGTGAAGTTACTAATTAAGCTCACCACTCTGGAAATCTTGCGGGACGATTCGCTCAATCGCTGAAGCCGATCGTTTGTTTCGGCAACGGTTTCACGGATGCCTTCCATTTCATCGACGGTACGATCCATTGCGGCATCCCCGGTGATCACAATCTGGTTTGCCTGTTGAACGGCAGCTTCGACCTGTTGCGCGTTGGTTTCTACGGCTTGCGTCGAGCTGACCATCTGCTGAACTCGTTGGAGCGCCTGCGTTAACGCCTGAAACTGCTCCTGTGCCTGAGCCGTGAGGCTGGCGATCGAAGATTCGCTATCTTGAGAAGTCTGAGCGACCTGATTCGCTGCGGTCTGCATCTGCATGACAATCTGCCGTAGACTGCCCAGAGTATTGTTATAGGCGGCAGCGATGGTGCCAACCTCGTCGTCGGTCACTGGGGCGCGAACGGTGAGATCGCCATCCAGCGCAGGACGAACGGCAGAGAGAAGCTGAATGACCTCTTGCTGGAGCTGCTCTTTGGCAACTTTCTCTCGATCGGCAACTTCTGCAAGCTGTGCGGACTGAGCCTGCAATCGCTCCACATATTCGCCCTGCTGAATCGCCACGTTGAGTTGAGCCGCAATCTGCTTGGCAAATTCAATCTCAGTTTCCTGCCATTCTCTGGCTCCGCTGCACTGGTGAATACAGAACAAGCCCCAGAGTTCCTCACCTTTTAACAGCGGAATCACCAGATTTGCTCTGACCTGAAATTGGCCCAAGACTTCGATGTAGCACGCTTGCAGGTTTGCCTGATAAATATCGGCAGTTGCCCAGACTCGTCCCTTTCGGTATTCCTCGGCATAGCGTTCATTAAAGCAGTGATCAACCACCTGAACTGCTAAAGCAGAGGTGTAGCCGGGGCGCACGTCTTCAGCGATCGTTTCTCCGGTGGTGTAATGGGAATCCGCATGGAACTTGAAAATCGCAACGCGATCGACCTCCAGAAAATTGCGAATTTCTCGTGCGGTGGTTTTGAAAACCTGCTGCAAATCGAGCGATCGACGAATCCGATCCACAACTGAAAGAATAAAGCGACCCTGCTCCGCCGATTGAGCCATTCGCATCGATTGTCCTCGAAGCTGCTCGAAGGATTCTGCAAGCTGCAAGGCCAGCCCGACCTGCACTCCGACCTGAGCCAGCAAGTTGATATCAATCTGTTCCCAGTGACGCGGACCGTCGTTCTGAAATGCAACAATCAATCCCCAAAGCTGTTCTTCTTTGACGATCGGCGCAGCCAGATAGGCACTCGCGCCCCATTCCTGTAAAAGCGTCACCGGAAAATCTGACGACTCATTCACCGAAATATCATCAACGCAAAGCGTTTCCCTGCGACGATAGCGTCCTCCCTGGCTCGTTTGCAGACTATCTTCGCCAAATACTTTGAGATGTGCTCCCACGATCGAATAACAGTTACGATCGGCATCTTCGATAATAAATTCACCGCTCCAGTCTTCATTGAAGCGATAGAGCGCAACACGATGGTTGCCCAACTGTTGTCGCACTTCTTTAACAACGAATTGCAGGATGTGATCGATCGAGAAATTCTCCTGAAGCAGAGCAGAACCAAGCTTGTACGTCAACTTGCTGTAGGAAACGCCCCGTTCGACTATCTGGGCTAACCGCTGAGATTGGCTTTCAAGCTGTGCTGACTTTTCCTGAACTCGACCAATAGATTCGAGCTGCCGCAAAACGGTACTGAGCCGATCGCTCAACAACGAAAGTAGCATCACTTCAGAATCCGTCCAAACTCGCGGAGCCGTACACTGATAGACCGCAATTAAACCCCACAGGCTATCTCGCTCAAACACAGGCGCGATAATGTAAGCTTTCGCTTGATACTTTTCCAGGGTGTTAATATAGCAGCTCGAAAAGCCAGCACTGTAGATGTCATTCACCCGCTTCACCTGCTGCCGTCTAGTGTAACTGCCGCCCTGCGTATCTTCCAGGATTTTGTCTCGATCATCATTAAACGCGGGCGCACCGTTTCGCTTGCTCACACAGCGATCGTGGCTGACGATTTCAGACGAGGTCAGGCTAGGATCATCTGCCTGAGCATCCACCAGCGAGAGCCAGCCCGCCCCAACTGATTCGGCAACGAATTCCCCCTGCCATTCCGGGTAGAAGCGATACACCACAACCCGATCCGCTTTATAAAACCGTCGCAACTGTTCACAGAGATTCGCCAGGGCAGTATAGGTATCTGAAGAAGAGTTCGTTGATTCTATTATCTGAGCCAGAACGGGTTCCATTCTTGCCTTTTGCTGCCGTCGATCGCGATATTCGATCGGCTGCATTTGCAGTTGCAGTTCCGTCGCGATTTGACGCAGCACTAGAATTTCCATATCCTGCCACTGTCGCACCCGATTGCACTGCTGCACCACGAGCAGTCCCCACAGTTCATCTTCGAGCCAGATCGGTAAGCTTAAGCTCGCCTGCACCTGAAATCGATCGAGCAATTGCACTTGGTGGGGGGTGAGCGATGCCCTTGAAGTCAGATCCACGGTCATAAAGGGCTGGGGATCTTGCGACATTGCCGCCCCAAAAGCGATCGCGGGCAGCGTTTCCTCCAGGGTGGGGGTATAACCTCCGGTAAGCGATTCTGCCAGCACAATGCCCTGATTCTCGCTTTGAAACTGATAGACGATCGCCCGATCGACTTGCAGATATTGATGAATTTCTTTGACAGTTGTTGCCAGCAGCGTATTCAGGTTGTCTGCCTGCTGCATCTGTTTGACGATGGTAAAGGCTTGGTTCAGATCAACCGTTTTTATTTCATTCCGTAGACTGTTACCACCGGGGATCGCAAATTCATCCACCTTTGTTTCGACGCTCGTCGTGGGCTGCATTCTGGAACTATAGTCCTGCTGGTATTTCTCATGAGATCTTTCAAAGGCTCGCATCGTCGTATCCTCCGCAGTCGTGGTATCGCTATTCTGAATTGCTGAAAAGTCCTGATCGGAACTCGCCACGATTTGCCGGGCGAATCGCATCAGGGGCGAGGCATTGGGATTCAAAAATTTCAAACGCCTTTTTTCGGGTATCTGTTCCATAAAGGGTATTGAACGATCGCTTGAAGATTTAAGACCGCATCACAGCTTTCGGGCAGAACTCCCAAAACAAGCGGCAGCAAATTGGGAGAAAATAAGCCAGCAACTACGGGCTGAAGCTGCTGCAAATTATGTAATTCAATATCCTTAACCTGTAATACTCGAATTCCAACAAAGGCATGGTTGATTTGAACCACAAGAACCGTGAAATAAGAGCAAGCCTGCGCGTGGAACGGGGAACCAGGAAACCCAATGAAATGATTCAGATCGATCAGCCATAGCATTTCCCCTCTCCAGTTGCCAATTCCCAACACATAACCCGGCATTTCGGGAATGGGTAAAATATCGACCGGATCGATGTGAAGCACTTCGGTCACTTGCTCTAAAGGAAGGAGAACTTCGTCCCGATCGCTCAGGACAAAGCGCAGTAATCGTTGGCGAACTTCGGGCGGGAGCGGGTCCAGCAGCAATGTATCAAGGCTGCTTGCGGTTAGCTCCAGGTGCAATGATTTTTCCATCTAGTTATTCAGCCCTTTTAACCGGATGAGTTCTGCGATCGTGTCTAGCAATTTGTGTTTATTAATTGGTTTGGGTAGATAGGCATCCGCACCTAATAAGCATCCCCAAAGTTTATCCACATCGGTTTGCTTCGTTGAGCATAGAACGACTGGAATATGTCCTGTCGCGACGTTGGTTTTAAATTCATGGCAAAGTTCAAATCCGCTTTGTCCTGGCAGCATCACATCTAAAACCACCAGATCAAGTTTGTGTAACTTGAGCGTTGTACGAGCTTCTTCGCCGTTCGTGACTTTGACAACAGCAATGCCGATTTGTTGAAGGTAGGAAATTAATATCTCAGCATCGGTCAAACTATCTTCAACCAGGAGAACTTTTGGCATTCGATCTAATCCTAAATTCATTGGAATTGGCTTGGAGCATTCCTTTTAATTCTTGGAGAATGTTTGAGGACTATCAAAGGTGCGACCTTGTCCCCTAAATTCTCTAATACTGACTACTGTATAGACACAAATTCATTTTGCTAGCCTTTCAGTTTTTGCAGCTCCCTAAATCGGTCAACGCTGTAAAATTTTGAAAGTAGCACTGAAAAGCAACCCTGAAAAGTAATCGTAATTGGCTTTTTCCCAACATTGACCTGGGAGCAGCATCGTTCAAGGCATCATCGCAATTGTTCAAATATCCTCTTCGATCACCTCTTCAATCATCGCTTTGGTAAAGCGCGTTACTTCCTGAGTAAAACATAAAAGTCCGTATAGATTTCACACCAAGGCTGTATCTTTAATACACTCCTACTTTGTTCACCGTTTGTTTGCAAATGTCATGCCAGCAGACACTATTCAATCTACTGTCGATTGAGAGACGTTCAGCAACTTTTTAGATAATTTTCTAAAACACTCAATACTTTGTCTCGCTCGATCGGTTTAGTAATGAACTCTGAAGACCCTGCCAGCTTTGCCCGAACGCGATCGACGATTCCATCTTTGCTCGTCACGATAATGATCGGCGTGTCTTTAAAGGCTGAGATTCGTCGAATTTGGGTGCAGACTTCATAGCCATTGGTCACGGGCATCAGCAAATCTAGAAAGATGAGACTTGGCTTCTGCTCCAGCAAAATGGGCAATGCCTCGATCGGGTTTCGCACATTAATAAATCGGTAGCCTGCTTGAGCCACAATTTGACTCATGGCAACACTGTCAAAGCGGCTATCTTCGATATAGACAATTAGCGGCGTTGATCGCGCCTGAGCAGCAACAGCCGTTGGCGGAGTTATGCTGGGCGGAGTTGTGCTTGGTGGAGTTGTGCGACGATTCGACAAAGACATTCGATCGCGATCCCAATCCCCAACCTGGTCTAGACCAACAATTCTGCTCTGAAGGTAGGGCAACAGGGAGCGGGTTAGCGGCACGAGGGGCTGTTTTAGCTGAATTGCAATGTCTCTCAGAGTGCGATCGCCGTCTGCCAATAATGTGAGATTGTGATACGCCAGGAATGACATTTGCTGCCGGAGTTCCTCAGCGTCCCAAATTACCGGGGCTAAATTGGGAGACCACGGGCTCAGGTTAGACTCTTGCCAAACTTGCCAAATTTGCTGCGCTTGCTGATGAATGCGACTGATTGAAGGAAAAACCAAGTAGGGAGGCAGTAGATTTTCTGTGAGCGGTTTGCAGGTGAGCTGCATTTCTGCATTCGTTTGGGCAGCGGTTTGAGTAATATCAAACAAAATCTCAATCAGGTTGCCTTCAACCACTGCAGCCAGCTGCTCATGGGTTATCCTGCCTTGTTTTGTGAATTCAATTAAGCCATTCTGACTCCAATACTGAAATTGAGGAGATTGCTGTGAAGAAGATGCCGTGAGGTGGGGACAGTATTGAGCCACTTGGCGACACCACCGACGAACTGGATGGAGGCTACTGCTTCCTGCGAATAGACGACCTGATCTGAAGAACAGGTTTGCCTGGAAGCTTTGTTGACCCTTGACCGTTATCTCTAAGCAGCCTGTAAACTGTGTTTGGATAAACACCTGAACTGCTTGTTTCAGCTCATTGATGCTGTTTGTGTTGTTGACGTTCAAAGACTTATCGATCGGACTAATGGACAAGGAAGTATTCATTCGTTAAGCGGGCGAGACTCACAGTTCACCGAGGCGGAGGGAGAAATTATTGAGTGGACAAGCACCTCAACTGCATCCCTGATCACTGCACCGCAGACTGAGCGAAACGCGGAGTCTTGATTGGAGCTGTGCAGCCGTTAGACGACCCATGCCCCAATCCTAGATAGAATCTTTTACTCTGTGGTTCTGAATTGTGTGGGTAGATGAGGTCACTCCAGAACGAATCACGTTCGGCACCGTAAGCCTCAGATATCTTGCATCTTTGCACTTCTTAATAATTACAACAAAACTTTTGTGGCGCAAGGATTTCAAGTAATCTTCATAGTGTTTATCAGCAATTCGCCCTATAAACACTAGATTGATTGATTTGTCAATCCTCCCCTGGATAGGTCTATAAAGAAATAACAGCCTTATTTTTGACGATCGCAGGTACTTGGGATACTTTACCTTTACAACTGTAAAGCCATGCTTAAGGTTGTTTGAAACGCTACAAAAAGACGGCTGACATTGCTGAATTGGACCCGATCGCATCTTGCCGGGGTAAGACCTGCTGCGCGAGTGCTCAATCCGCAGCGATAACAGCACGGTCAACCGCAAACGACCGCTAGCAATCAGATCGCCAGCAGTTCAATGAATTCAGCACTGGATTCAGCAAGCAATGGACTCAGCCGTTGATTCAGCAATTCACTCAGCAGAATCGATCAAGCAAAACCGCTCAAGCAAAACCGAAGCCCAACCTTTAGAATGATAGACGTTGGATCATGACCACTCAAAAGTAGTAGACAGAAAACTCTTGCTAGCCCTCTCAAGTGGCTCCTCCAGCGATGGCTGCTTAAATAAAACACTCCAATACAACAACTTGGGAAAACGGACATGGGAAAAACGGACACGCAACCCCTTCTCATAATTTATTGAGAATTTTCGTTTCTGATAGTTTGTAACTTTATTTGTAATTTGCTATGGCAGAAGCCGTGCCCCCGCCCATTCCTAAGTCTGCTGCTCGACCTGTCGATGAAACGGAACGATTAGAGGCACTGCGGTACTACAACATTCTCGATACGCCTTCCGAAGCAGCATTCGATCGCATCACGGCTCTGGCTGCGCGGCTATTTGATGTACCGATGGTGTTTGTATCTCTGATGGATGAGTCAAGGGCATGGTTCAAGTCTTGTTACGGGTTTGATCAGCAGGAAATTCCGCGAGATGTTTCTCTGTGCAGCTTCGCGCTATTGGGTGACGATGTTTTGATCATCCCTGATGCGCTGCAAGACGATCGCTTTAGTCGCAATCCTTTTGTGCAGGGTGAACCAGGCGTGCGCTTTTATGCAAGTGCACCGCTGCTAACTGAAAACAGAGTGAATCTGGGCACGCTTTCTCTGGTAGATACGAAACCGCGTCCGGGTCTGACCGATGAGCAGCAAGCAACCCTGATTGACTTAGCCGCAATAGTAATGGATGAGCTGGAGCTACGGTTGGCGGCTCGTAGAATGGCTCAGGTTGATGCAGCTCTGCTAAAGGTCACGCAGGGCGTTTCGGCAGTAACAGGCAAGGCTTTTTTTACTGCGCTGGTACAGCATCTCGCCACCGCCCTGGGGGTGAATTACGCCTGCATTACTTTGCTGATGGACGACAGCCCGGAAACGATCAAAACGATCGCCTTTTATGCTGAAGGCAAAATTGCTGACAACCTGGAATATCCGCTCAAGAATACGCCCTGTCTCGAAGTGATTCGTCAACGGAAAATTGTCTGCTATGGCAGTCAGGCTCAGGCGTTGTTTCCTGACGATCGCTTTCTGGTTTCATTGGGAATTGAAAGCTATGCCGCGATTCCATTCTTTAATTCACAGGGCACGCTGTTAGGCTTACTGGGCGTAATGGACAACAAGCCGATAGAAAATGTCCAGCTTGTTGAATCCTTACTGACCCTGTTTGCCGTGCAAATTGCAGCAGAGCTAGAGCGACAGCAGGCAGAAGACATTCAGCAGGAAGCCGCACAGCGTTTGCAGCTTTATGCGGATATCGTTCGCAATACTCAAGTGGGGATTGTCGTCTGGCAACTGGAAGACCCCAATAACCCCGAATCGTTTCGGCTGCTCATTGCCAATCCTGCCGCTTCGGAAACAGTTGGGCTGAATTTTGAACCGCTGATCGGCAAAACGATGGCAGAAAGCTTTCCGAAGCTGCTGCAAACCCCATTGGTACAGCAATACCTGGAGGTGATTCAGACTGGACGACCAATCGATTTGGGCGAAGTTTCCTACGGTGAAGACGGTATCTCGACTGGATTTTATGCGCTCAAAGCGTTTGCCCTTCCCGACCGCTGCCTTGGACTTGCCTTTGAAAACATTACGGTTCGCAAACAGATTGAAACCCAACTTAAGGAAAGCCAGCGTTACAGCCAGCAGATCGCCGAAGCGATGCCCGGTATCCTGTTTGTCCATGACATTCTGGAACAGAGAAATATTTATACAAACCGCCAAATTGCTGATTTGTTGGGATACTCTTCTGAACAGATTCAGGCAATGGGAACAGACGTTATCGCAATCCTGATTCATCCTGACGATCGACAGCGCGTATTATCCTATTCTGAATCGTTCCAGACCGCAGCCGATAATGAGGTGCTGGGCATTGAGTATCGCGCACATCATGCCAATGACGAGTGGCGTTGGTTTTATACGCAAAGCGTTGTGTTTAACCGCACTACAGATGGTTTGCCTTGCCAAATTTTGGGAGTCTCGATCGACATTAGCGATCGCAAGCAGTCTGAACAAGCCCTGCAAGAAAGTGAAGCATGGACTCGGATAGCAACCCAGGTGGCGCAGGTAGGAGGATGGCGGCTGCATCTGGAGACAAACCTGGTCGAAATCGATCAACGAATGCGTCAAATTTGGGGTGAGCCAGATGACCTGGTTATGATTCCGCTCTCGACCGTGCTGGAGCGCATTCATCCCGACGATCGTAAATCGGTTGCGGAGGCTGTGGCGGCTGCACTCGATCCCGCTTCAGCGGGAACGTATGAAATTGAGTATCGGGTGGTGTGGAATGACGGCACCGAGCGATGGATATCTGCCAAGGGGCAAGCTCGATTTGAAGGGGAAGGATCAGCCCGCCGAACCGTTGACTTTTTTGGCACAGCACTGGATATTACCTCAGCAAGGCACGGCGAAGCAGAACGCAAACGGGCACAATCAGAATTAGTAGAACAGGAACAGCGTTATCGCTACATCTTTGAATCAGTCGGCGTGGCAATTTGGGAAGAGGATTTTTCGGAAGCAAAGGTTGCGATCGACCAGCTCAAGGCAGCAGGAGTTCAGGATTTTCGTCAGTATTTTGCGGATCATCCCGAATTTGTTCAGCAAATGGCACGGCTCACCAAACCTCAGGATGTGAACCAGGCTGCCCTAACCATGTTTGGCGCTCAAGAAAAGAGAGAACTGCTTGCGTCCTTAGAGCAAATCTTTGTCCCGGAAACGCAAGCCGCTTTTGCCGAAGAGCTACTCGCGATCGCCAACGAAGAAACCTTTTTTGCCACAGAAACCGTTCTGCAAACTTTGCAGGGTGAGCGGCTCCATGTCTGGTTTAGCATCACGTTTCCACCTGCCTCAGAGTCGTATGATCATGTGCTGGTTTCGCTACTCGACATCACCCAGCGGAAGCAGGTAGAGCAAGCCCTCCAGCAGCAAACCGAGGATTTAGTGCAAGCCAATCGCATCAAGGATGAATTTCTGGCAGTGCTATCCCATGAATTACGATCGCCCCTGAATCCGATTCTGGGATGGTCAAAGCTGTTACAAACAGGCAGGTTTGATGCTCAAAAAACACAGCAAGCATTAGCAATTATTGAGCGCAATGCAAAACAGCAAACGCAGCTCATTGATGATTTGCTAGACATCTCTAAAATTCTGCGCGGCAAGCTCGCTTCAAACAAAGCCCCTGTTAATTTAGTCCTGACGATCGAAGCCGCGTTAGAAACCGTGCGATTGGCAGCCGAAGCCAAAAATATTCAGATTAAAACTGGCTTTGATTCATCCTTCCTCCCTGTCCTGGGAGATAGCGGACGTTTACAGCAAGTTGTGTCAAATCTGCTTTCCAATGCCATCAAATTTACTCCCAGTGACGGGCAGGTCGAGGTGCAATTAAAGCGGGTTGGGTCAGAGGCGCAGCTTCAAGTCAGAGATACGGGCAAAGGCATCGCGCTAGACTTTTTACCTTATGTCTTTGAGTCGTTCCGGCAAGAGGATGGGAAGACCACCCGTAGGTTTGGTGGCTTGGGGCTGGGGCTGGCGATCGTGCGTCAACTGGTCGAACTGCATGGAGGAACCGTTCGGGCTGAGAGTAAAGGAGAAGGCACAGGAGCTACATTTACCGTCAGGCTACCGCTGCTGAAGCGAATCAGAGCCGGGGAGATGGGGCAATGGGATGCAAACAGATCGCTGACTTCCTTACCCCTCCAACCCCTCACCGGACTCCGAATCCTGGTAGTCGATGATGAAGCAGATATGCGAGAGTTAGCCGTCACCATTCTGGAACAGGCAGGAGCGATCGTCCAGATTACAGCGTCAGCAGCCGAAGCTCTGGAAGTTTTAACCGGAGTCGATCGCTTTCAGCCCGCCCTGCTCATCAGTGACATTGGAATGCCAGACATCGATGGCTATTCGCTGATACAGCAGGTGAGAGCCTTACCTCCAGACCAGGGAGGACAAATTCCGGCGATCGCGCTGACTGCCTATGCCAGCAAACTCGATCAGCAGCAGGCACTCCAAGCCGGGTTCCAGAAGCACATTTCCAAGCCGATCGAACCCGAAGTCTTTATCCAGGCAATTGTCAATTTAGTTGGATCTGCCACAGTGCAGCGAGAGCCTGTTCTCTTTCAACAAGATGTCTATGAATGAATTTGAGAATGATCTGAATTCAGTTAACTTTTGGCAGTTTATCGCGGCGATTGAATGGGGCAATTTCATACACCAACTTTTAAGGAATGATCTTCAAGGGTGTATAAATCGCATTGAGCACGATTTTCGAAATCAATAACCGCATGATTGTCAAAATCGATAACTGCCCATTCTCTACAGTGTTCTCAGGATTTCAAGATCACGGTGAATAAAGCACTGGGAATCGGCATTGAAAACTGGCTTGGCAAACTCCAGGCCTTCCACAAGGAAACCACGCCATTATCGATAACGTTCTTCTAACCATTGACGAACTTCCAGTTCAGAACCTAAGAAAGCAGTTCTCCCAGTTTCCGGGTCAAAGACCTGCCAGCCCATCCTCAATCCCTGGCGATCGAACTTTTCCGTGATCCGGGGTTCAGGACGAGCCGCAGCCCAGTTCAAAAAAGCCTGCCAGAGCGAACTCAGCGATCGCCGCAGCGAAATAGAAGACTGGCGCGAAATTCTGGCTTGAAGCAGGGCAAGATCTTCATCGGTCAAGTAGCGATACTCTGGCGTATTCATCGCAGCCTCCTTAAAGGGGAATTGGGGTGAATAAGGTTAATCAGTCATGAGTAAAGTGAATCGGGGTGAATGAGTCGTGAATCAGTATTGTTCTAATTTGCGCTGACTTTTCTTTGAGGAGAAGGTACAGATTCGATCGCTTTTGCTAGTACAGTTCAAGATTTCTAAAACTGTTCTGTTCAAAATTTAAGAAACTGTACCAGGACATTTCCAGGCGAATGAGCGATAAAAGCGATAAGGTTCAATTCTTTGCATTGTTGAATGCACTTGCGCTATGCAAATTCCCCTCGATCGCCAGGCAGAGCAGCCAATTTATTTGCAGATTCGCGATCGCATTCGTCGTCTGATCAGTTCCGGGGCACTGCAACCGGGCGATCGTTTGCCCTCGGTACGCGAATTGGCGAAAGAAGCCGCAGTCAACAAGCTCACCGTGATCGAGGCGTACAGCGTTTTAGAAGCAGACGGGCTAATTCACGCTCGTCAGGGGTCGGGCTACTTTGTTAACTGCTGCCCTGAAATCCCGCTCAATCTAGTTTCTAGCTTTGCCCCGGCTCAAAGGGTAGTCATTCCTCCACCCCAATATGGAACATTCTGTAAGTCTTACATGACTTCTTTTGAGGCACAGCGACAGCCAGGCATTCTGGACTTTAGCAGTGGTTTTCCTCAGGCATTTGGCTTAGAAGACTTGCAGCGGATTGCCCGTCGTGCCATGAGTCAGATTGCCGATACGCTTTATCAGTACGACACGCCACGCGGATTGCAAACCCTCCGGCAGCAAATTGCTCAACTGCTGGTGCAGCGCGGTCTGATCGTTTCTGCGGATAATCTGATGATCACCACTGGCTCAATGCAGGGAATTTCACTGGCACTGCGCTACTTTGTGCAGCCGGGAGATTGGGTAATTGTGGAAACGCCCTGCTATCACGGCGCACTATCGATTTTGGAAAACCTGCGAGCCAGGACGATCGGCATTCCCCTGACCCCCGCTGGAATGAATCTGGAACTGCTTGAACAATACTTAAAAAGCCATCGTCCCAAATTAATCTACACCGTCAGCACGCTGCACAATCCTACGGGAATCACTACGTCGCTTGCCCACCGCAAACAGCTTCTCGCCCTGGCACAGCAGTATGACTGCTTCATTCTAGAAGACAACGCCTATGAAGGACTCCAGTTTGAACCCGTGCCGCCGCCCATCAAAGCCCTCGATCAGCAAAATCGGGTGATTTATGTCAGCACCTTTTCTAAAACGCTGATGGGCAGTTTGCGGGTGGGCTATATGGTGGTGACGGGCGAGCATCTGCAACCCCTGATCGAGCAAAAGCTGATCAACGATCTGCACACGCCCACTCCTTCACAGGCGATCGTCAGCGAATATTTGGCATCGGGGCACTATCGCCATCGGCTTCGCGACTTGCAGACCTATCACCTTCAGAGCCGCAATCAAATGCTGCAAGCCCTGGAAGATCATTTTCCCGCAGAGGTAACCTGGACTGTGCCCATCGGAGGACTGCTGCTGTGGGTACAGCTACCCGATCGGCTACCGTTAGAGCAAATCTGCCACACCCTGCGCGAACAGGGCATCCTCACCACGCCCGCAACCGCCTTCTTTCCCGATCGCAAAGGTTATAACGCGATGCGCCTCAACTTCTCTCACCCGCCAGAGTCGATCGCCTGGGGAATTGCAGCGATCGGAAAGGAGCTAAAGTCTCATTGATCATCTTGAGCCGTTCTTACTTGAGCCGTTCTTGAAGGAGGGTTTGAAAATAAGGGTTCGAAAATATAGCACTCCGCAGGCGGCTCAAAGCATTTCTCCCAGCAGTTATTTGCAAATAAATCTATCCTTCGTAGATAGATCTATCAAAAGTCAGTTGTGCCAACTGCTCTCACACCTTTCGATAGAGAGTACGTTCCCTAACGCGTTTTCCCTGAGGATTTTGAGAGTTTTTTTCCGTTAAAGTAAAACGACAAAGTTAAACGGCCAATCGGCATGATTCAGTACATGATTCAGTATGAATACAGCCAACACGGACTTTGCCAGTATTGATATTCTGATTCCCTCTGGGCACGACTTGTGTAGATTAACGTAGGAGCAGTTTACTGCTAAATTAGGTGTGTTCTTAGTTACAATCAATCGGTGGGAGAATGATCGTGCCAAGCCAATTCCGATCGTCCTGCGGCAAGTCAAATCATTGCGGGTTGAGCTGACCCAGCCTGAACGGGCATTGGGCAGAACTCCGAAGAAATCGAGGCAAACCAAGCTACGGCGAGTCGCTTATTAAAGCAATATTTCTCAGAAGAGTTTTAGCTTGTCCTGATTTGTTTCCAATCTCGGATGCTAACTATTTCAAGCCACAGCGGGGAGATCACTAATGATGGAATTGTCTACAGGCACAAGTCAGTTTCAATCGCAGCAGTCTGATCCCGATGCGGCAGGATTTAACCAGCAGCAGGCACTTCAGGCAGGGTTTCAATGCTATCTGGCAAAGCCGATCGAACCAGCGGTGCTCATCATAGAGATTACCAGGCTCTTGAAAACTCGCCCGCCAGTTTGATGGGTCATAAATCGATCATTTGTTAGGGTGATTGAATGAACCACACTAGGCAGCACTTTGCTCAAACACAGCTTCAGCAACGGCTAACAAGGGCGTTCGTCCTTCCGATTGTGCTGCTGTTACTGGTATCGGGCATCTTCATCGGGCAAACGCTGCACTTGATGGCAGCCCTGCAATGGGTCGATCACACCGATCGCGTCATTTCCCAGGCCAATGTGGTGCAAAAGCTGCTGCTCGACATGGAGACCGGCAATCGCGGCTATTTGCTCACCAGAGAGCCAATCTTTTTAGAACCCTACGAGCAAGCCCGCAGCCAGATTGGGACTGCCACAAATCAGTTGAAACGTCTGGTGAGCGACAATCCGGGGCAGGTGCAGCAAGCCGAAGAGATACAGCAGCAGCAAACTCAATGGACGCGGGGTGTGCCGCAAGTCCTTGCCCTGGTGGATAGCGATCGAGCCACCCTGCGAGCCACCCTGCTGCGCCGCAAAGGGGCAATGGACAGAATACGAAGCCTGATCACAAACTTCATTGCCATAGAAGAACAGCTCCGAGCCAAGCGCGTTCAAACGGTAAGCCAAAGAACGGGCTTTGTGATCACCAGCAGCATCGGGCTAGCAATCGCAAGCGGGGCAATCTTGGCATACCTTAGCGGGCAGCAGCTCCGAAAAGTTGCGCGAACCTATACTCAGCTTGTGAATTCGCTTCAGCAAAGTCTGGACGATCGCGATCTGGCGGAAGAGGCACTGCGGGACAGCGAAGAACGATTTCGCCGCGCCATTTTAGAAGCTCCGCTGCCGATTATGCTGCATTCCGAAACCGGAGAAGTGCTTCAGATCAATCACCAGTGGGAACAGATCACAGGCTATCAGCTTTCGGACATTCCCACGATCGCCGACTGGACAGAACGCGCCTACGGCGATCGTCGCCAAACGGTTCAGGCTGAGATCGATCGACTGTATGACTTCCAGAAAAGCCTTGCCGAAGGAGAATTTGTGGTGATGACTCGCGCCGGAGAAGAGCGCATCTGGGAATTTTTCTCTTCTCCAGTCGGGAGGTTGGCAGACGGACGGCGATTAGTGATTAGCACCGCGATCGATGTCACAGAGCGCAAACGTATTGAACGGCAAGTTCAGGAAAATTACATCCTGTTACAATCTGTGATTAACGGAACCACTGACGCGATTTTCATGAAAGATTGCCAGGGGCGATACCAGCTTGTGAATCAAAGAGTGGCTCAAATTATGGGTCAATCGGTTGAAGGGATGCTGGGCAAAGATGATGCTGAATTTTTACCGCCTGATTTACTCAGTCAGATCCAAGCCATCGATCGCACGGTGATGACCACAGGACGATCGCAAATTTTTGAAGAACAAATTCCAGAGAATGGCGAGATACGCACCTATCTCAGCACCAAAGATCCCTACATCGATGCTCAGGGAAATATTACAGGGATTATTGGCATCTCGCGTGACATTACCGATCGCAAACTTGCTGAGGCACAGCAGCAAAAATCGGCTCAGCGACTCGCCGCCCTGCAAGCGATCGATCGGGCAATTTTGCGCCTTGATGCTCCCGCAAGGATTGCTGAAGCAGCGCTGTCGCGGCTCGTGCAAGTTGTCCCGGCAGATCAGGCGGCGGTGCTGGTGTTTGACTTGGCGCAAAGTCAGATTCAAGTGTTAGCCGGAGAGATTGATATTAACCCTGCTGGAACCGTTCGCCCCATCCTCGATTTCACCACGCCAGAGGTTCTGGTCAATCGAGAAGCGATCGGCTACATCAAAAATTTAGCCACCCTGATTCAAACGCAACAATCCCCGCTGCTTCAGCGATTGCTGGCAAAGGGCTACCACAGCTTTCTTGCCGTCGCCCTGCGTGCAGATGGACACTTTTTGGGAGATGTGGTGTTGACTCACCGTGAAGTAGACGCGTTTTCAGCAGGAGATTTAGAAATTGTGGGCGAAGTCGCAAATCAATTGGCGATCGCGATACAGCAATCCCAACTCCGCGACCAGCTTCAACACTACGCCGCCGAACTCGAACAGCGGGTTGCAGAACGCACCGCTAAGCTCAAAGCCACCAATCAAGAACTCGAAGCCTTTACTTACTCGGTGTCACACGATCTGCGGGCACCGCTCCGCACCATGCAGGGCTTTGCTCAGGCACTTATCGAAGACTATGGCGACCTGCTCGACGACACTGCCAAAAGCTATATCGAATCGATCGTCGAAGATGCGGTGCGAATGAGCGGCTTAATCGCAGACCTGCTTGCCTACAGCCGTCTTAGCCGAAGTCAAATTAACCTTCAGGAAGTGAACTTAAAAGAAGCGATCAGCGATGGGATAAAGCAGTTGTCGGGTGAAATCCAGGAAAAACAAGCAGAAATCATCCTGCCGGAGGACCTACCCTCAGTGGTGGCACATCGAGCGACGCTGGTTCAAGTTCTGGCAAATCTGTTTAGTAATGCAATGAAGTTTGTCGAACCGGGAACACGGCCGCAAATTCACACCTATTTTCACGAGGAGCAGCACGAGCATCAACGCTGGGTTAAATTATTCATTGAAGACAACGGCATTGGTATTGCTCCTGAGCATCAAGAAAGGATCTTCCGCGTATTTGAGCGGCTGCACGGCGCAGAAACCTACCCCGGCACGGGCATTGGACTTGCCATTGTGCAGAAAGGGCTGGAGCGCATGGGCGGTACGGTGGGCGTAGAGTCTGCGCTTGAACAAGGAAGCCGATTTTGGATTGCACTGCCAAAAGCCGTTCTCCCGGATCGAGGAACTCATGACCCAACCCATTCAACTGCTACTCATTGATGACAACCGCAGCGATCGACTCCTGGTTCTGCGCGAACTCCAGCGCGAATTCGAGCAGTTAAATGTACAGGAAATTATTAGCTCTGGTGAGTTCAATCGTGCCGTCAGACAAGGCGATTTCGATGCTGTGATTACCGATTTTCAGCTTCGATGGACAACGGGTTTAGAAATTCTTGAAGCCATTAAGGAGCGATATCCCGATTGTCCGGTGATTATGTTTACCAATACGGGAACCGAAGAAATCGCCGTTGAAGCGATGAAGCTGGGACTTGATGACTACATTCTCAAAGAGCCAAATCGATATGTGCGAGTTCCGTCAGCGGTGCGGGCTGCGATCGAGCGGGCGATTACTAAAAAACAGGCTGCACTGCTTGAAATTCGCTTTCGTGCCTTACTAGAGAAACTGAAAATTGGCGTGTTCCGCGTGAGCGAAGCCTATGAATTGCTAGAGTGTAATCCGGCTTTTCTAACGCTGCTGGGCGTTGAGTCGATCGATCAGGCACGATCGCTGCTGAGGTTCAGCTTTTTCTCCAGCTTGATTCAGTCAGCATCAACCGCGGAGATCGAAAAGCAGGAGCTTGACCTGCAACGGGGGGATGGACAGCACATTAAAGTGCTACTCACCATGATCGTAACGCGGGCTGGAAACACAACCGTCATTGATGGGATACTTGAAGAATCAATATAATCTTTCCAAATCAATACAGGATGCACTAAACAGGATGCACTAATTAACTAAAGTTTGAGTGAAGTCATTTCGATAAAGTAAGCCATCATGGGTTTAGCAAATGCTGAAGGGATATTTGAAAAGTACCGAAAGTTTTAAATTGAACGATTACTTGAAAAATATCGGATACACATCTACCATGCAGCGAATACACATCAAATACGCAGCGAATACACACCGAGCCCAAAGTTCTACCGGGGCAATGGTGGAGAAATCATATCGTAGAGAAATCGTATCGTGGAGAAACAAGAGTGAGTGCAGATCAAACAATCTTGTTAGTTGAAGACAATCCCAAAGATGTATTTCTCGTTCAGCGCGCATTTCGCAAAGCCGAGATTACAGTGTCTATTCAGGTGGTCAATGATGGCGATAGCGCAGTGATGTATCTGTCAGGACACGCCCCCTATACCAATCGTAGTCTTCACCCGTTTCCCGCACTGATTTTGCTCGATCTAAAACTGCCACGTCGATCGGGCGCAGAAGTGCTCATGTGGCTTCGCCAACAGCCCACGATTAAGCGTATTCCCGTTGTAATTCTCACGTCTTCCCGGGAGTTTACTGATGTCAACCACGTCTACGATTTAGGAGCAAACGCTTATATGGTCAAACCGCCCACGTTCGATGATCTGGTCACAATGCTAAAAACGCTCGATTTGCACTGGCTTAAGTACAACGAAAAACCCCAGCTCGGCACAAATTAAGGCCAGAACTTCTGCTCAGAAAGCGCGAGGCAAGATCAAATTTCTGATGCCGCTTTTCACATTGTCCGGCAAGCGGGTGGCGATCGCGTTAAAAGGATATTTGAGCAGGCTCATCGCTTTGTCTACAGAGTAGGAAATACTGCCATCTCTGTAGAATTCGATGTTTTCTGCGATCGAAAATCTTCCTTTCAGTTTCGTTAACGGCTGTCGAATTCCCCGAACGCGATTAGAAACATTTTTGTCGTGAATCACTTGAAGCCAGCTCGGCTCGGTCTTGATTTGCTTTAGGGTTCCGATTTTTGCAACCTGAGTATGACTTCCACACAAAACGGTTTTAAATCCACTCACGGTTCGATCGCGAATGCACTCAACTAAGCTCATAAAAGGATTGCTCAAGTATTCAAAAGAGTACAGTTTTCCATCCTGCCACACATAGCCATTAGGCAAGTTAATAAACTGCATCTCCTGTTGGGCAAAATGACTCTGAACAATTGCAATAAATTTGTCGCAGATTGCATCGTCATTATCCAAACGAGTTGTGATTAAAAAATCAGTTTGCCCATCAAGATAGCTGAGAATGACCGATCGATTCACTTCATCAGTAAACGGTTCGCTCAGAAAAATAGGGATAAAATTTTGCCATTTTGAATATTCAGAAATCTTTGCTTTGAAACAATCAGGGGTATCCGCATCAAAGTACACCAACCACTGAAAGTTTTGATTAGACTGCGCTCGAACTGAGGGATAACAAAAGCGATCGAATAAATCGAACCGATGCGCCAGCCATTCTGGATCAAGCCCGGCAGAAGAGCTGAAATTGACCTTTACATTGAATCGGGTAATAAGAAAGTGCTGAAACTTTTTCATGGTTAGAAGTCAATCGATTAAAAGAAGATGAACTGAACGTTTTAGAGATTGTTAGAAAAATCGCAGGGGTACTACATTGCTCCCTGGATTTGCCCTGAACGGAAAACTTTCAAATTCTTGTGAGTCATCGCAAAACTCTTCAAACATCTTTTTAGAGCGTGAACCGCAGAAAACTTTCAACGGACGATCGCGCCTAAACCAATGCGATCGAGCAAAATTGACAGCCTCAAAGAAAGCAAAAATAAAACAATCCATCCGATAAGTTTAATCAGCAAAATTTCTGCCAGGTCAAAAGTAAAGCCGCCTGCCACACGGCTACCCACAGACAGAAAAATCTCACTTGCAATTCCATTAATACAAAAGATTCCCAAACTATAGCGAGACACCAGCATAATGCAGTTGCTCATAGGTCCAGGCAGATGCTCCTGCTTAATCGATGCAGCACACAAAAAGATAATGGGAGCCATCAAAATACAAATTAGCAAATTGTAGTCAAAAGGCGGAATATCACCGTTTGATATCGTAAAGAATATCGATCGCTCAACGATCACCAGCAAAACTCCAGCTCCTAGAAATGCAAGCTTTACAGAAATCGGGATGCGGCGCGATCGCTCTACTAATTTTGACCAGTGCTGCCAGAGATAAATCCCCAATACGCCATAAACAAGCCAGTAAATCAAAAAAGGACGACCAACCCCTTCCAGAGATGATAAAAGGGCCGAGAATTGATTTGCCTTAGCAAGAATGAAATAGATTAACAAAAAAATAATAGTCTGGAGAGCTATGACAAATCCGACTGCTTTCCGATATTTAAACCGGCGTCCGCATAGGATTAACAGCGGCATCATCTGAAACAGAACCAGGAAATAGTAAGCCCCCTGAAAAATCGTTCCATTTGCAACAGCCAGCAAAAGATCAGGAAATGAATTGCGACCCGTGCTGAGTTTAAGAATGACAGCCAGACTGAACCAAAATAGAGTAGGAATGGCGAGACGGGAAATTCTCTTCTTCAAGATTTGCCAGTCGGACTGATCAGCAGACTGCTCAATTCCTCTTTCAAACAATAGAAATGAAATTGTAAATAAAATAGGAACGCAGAATCGGAGTGGAGCAGATGCAATATCGAGAAAAAATAGGCTGTCTTGATAGGCTGAGCGAGGAACAAAAATCGCGTGAAACGAGACAACCGATAGAATACTTGCTGCTTTTAATAAATCGAGGCAAAAAAGCCGATCAACAGAGTGAGAAATGACTTTTTTAGGTAGTACGCCCTGGCTCAAAGATTTCTGATTCATATTCACTTTAAGAACTGGGATAAAGCTCGTGATAAACCTTCAGCGTTTGCTCCACAACGCGATCGACCCTGAACCATTCAAGATTTTTTTTCGATCGCTGTTTGTACAGGTTCAATCGCTCAGGATCCTGAAGCAACTGCTTTAATGCTTCTGCCAGCGCACCGCTATTTTTGGGAGGCACTAAAACTCCGGCTTGTCCACGATCGAGTGCTTCAGGAATTCCATCAACATCAGTTGCCACAATTGCACAGCCTGCCTTACGCGCTTCTGTTAACACCAGCCCAAAAGGTTCTTGGTGGGATGCCAGCACAAAAATATCTGCGGAGGCGTAGTATTGCTCAGGTTGGGGCTGAAATCCCTCAAAGTGAATCCGATCGCTCACTGCTGTTTGCTGAACTTGGCGTTCAAATTGAAGGCGATCGGGACCATCTCCAACCAAATAGAGGTGAGCTTGAGGAAACTCAGGAGCAAGGATTTCAAAGGCATCAATCAAATCCGCAATTCCTTTGCGCTGCTGCATTCCTGCCACTGTTAAAATTGCAGGTTTATGTAGCTTCTTAGGGGGATAATCCTCAATCGATCGCTTACGAGGGCTGTCTAACGTTCCATTCAAAATGATTCTGACTTTCTCCGCAGGAATTCCACGACGAATCATTGATTGACCCACCGCCTGGCTAACCGCGATAACGCGATCGGCTAAACCCGTAAAAATTGCTCTCCACTGAAACTCGTTGTGGACTGTAGAAACAACCGCGTATTGAAACCTGAACTGAAGGATACGGGAGAGTATGACTTCCCTTGGAATGTGGGCGTGAACAATATCGGGCTGAAATTGATTAAAAATGTGCCAGTAAAGCTTGAGCGCGTTGAAATGACGAAGCAATTTGCCGCCTTTTTCTTTGCGGAGAAAATGCTTAACACCATAAGTTTCCAGCAGTTCTTCATATTCGCCTCCGCTAGAGATAACACTCACCTCATGCCCATATTTAGCCTGAAGACAAGCCAAATCAACTGCTGCATTGACAAAGCCATTACCCGCTTCTCGAATATGACCAACGATGTGTAATATTTTCATCTGCGGTGCCTGAAAAAACTGCCTCAAAAAGTGCCTCAACAATTGAGTAATTCTGAAAGTCTTATGCGTTTTTAGCTCTCGCCACCTCTCGTTTTCAACAGCTCCTTAATAGGTGAAATAATCTGAGCAATCTCTTTAGGAAAAAGGATAACAGAGCCACCTGCGTATAGAACAATCAGAGCAAAGGGCTGTAGATAGATTTGCCAGGAATTGATGATGGGTATCGAGAGAACAATCGCCATCGCGATCAAAATCATAAAGGTTGGCAATAGGATAGGCTTTGCCAAAAAGCGAATTTCATACTTCGCCGACCTGCAAATTACTAGCAGAAACCAGAGGGTTGCCAAAATTCCCATGACTAGGGCAACGGCAATAGCAACTCCCGCAATTCCGCCGACCAAAGCACCTGCAAGATAAGAAGGAACAGAAACTAAAACCAGTGCCCAGTTAATCATGGCATTGGTTCTTGTCTTGCTTAAGGAATCTAAAACGGCTCCCAAAATTGACATAAATCCGCGCGCATAAGCAAAGATCAAAATGAGCTGAAAAATCTTCGCTGCTTCTGTCCACTGCGCACCAAAAGTCATGGGTAGCAGCCAAGGGGCAACTAGAAAAGCAACCCCATAAATCGGAGCAGAAATTACGCCGTAAAACCGCAGCGCATGACCCGCATATATCTTTTTCTCAGCATGATTTTTCTGGGTTAAAACGGAGAAATTAACGCGATTAATTTGGGTCAGCGCAAAGACGGGTAGCATCGCGAGTTGATAAGCGAGGTTGTAATAGCCCAGTTTTTCCGCTCCTAGCAATCTGCCGATCACTAAATTATCGCTGTTGGTATTGGTATAAACCGCCAGGTTAGATCCAATAATGCCGCTGATGTAATTTTTGACCTCTGAAAGCGCGGCTGTATCAGGGAAAAGATGGTACTGGAATGTATAACGGCTTGACCAACGTTTCATCACAGAATCAACGGCTGACATCGACAGTTCACCGATCGCAAACGCCCAGACTCCGCCTCCTAATCCTGCACAAACTAACGCGCCAGCACATCGGGCAAACGCGGCAGCCGCATCACACATGGCTAAATCTTTGAATCGCATCTGTCTCTGCATCACGGCAGCGTGAGAGCCTGCTCCTGCGCCGATCAGAAAGACCAGCGACACACACACCGTCAGCGGTAAAAGAACAGGCACATTAAAAAAACGTGCTAGCGCAATCCCGCTAACCGCCTGCAAAATGCCCATGCCGATCGAAACGTTTACCCCCAGACTATAAACGGCATTCACTAGCTTGCGATCGTCCAGCCCCTTATAAACCAGAACGCCTGCGATCGCCCAATCTTTAAACAAACTAGAGAGGGTTGTCACCAGCAACACCATCGCCCAGATACCAAATTCTGCTGGGGATAGCAAGCGGGCAAGCACGATCTGGGTTAAAAGTTGGGAAGCACGAATGAATACAAAACCACCCGTGACCCAGAAGCTTCCACCAACGACTTTAGCCGCACTTACTTTTGACATATTCATCGAGCGATCGCTTTATCATAAAGGGCTTCCAGCTTTATCGACTGCTTGCGAATGTCAAAGTGTTCACAAACGAAGCTGCGTCCCTGCCGTCCTAAATCAAGAGCTTGCCCTGGCTGTTCTAGCAATGCATTGAGCTTCTCGGCAAATAGCTCATCGTTCTTCTCAGGAACTAAAAAACCTGTTTGTTCGTTCAAAACCGCTTCTGGAATGCCGCTATGCCAGGTAGAAACCACCGGAATTCCTGACGCAGAAGCCTCCAAAATCACAAAGGGTAATCCTTCGCTGTTTCCGTCTTCTGCCATTTGGCTGGGTAGGGCAAAAATTGTGGCATTTCGCATTAAATTTTGCACAACATCATAGGACTGTGCTCCCAAAAACCGAACTCGATGCTCGATGCCGAGCTGCTGTGCCAGAGTGTGCAAATCATGGCTCATTTCTCCTGTCCCAACCTGGACAAGAGACACATCAGGATGATGATGGGCAATGCGAGCAAAAGCCCGTAAAAGTGTATCAATTCCTTTCTTTGGCGTATGTCTACCCACGCACAAAATATAGCGTTCTTCACCTATGTTTGTAGAGGGAGAAAACTTTTGGGTATCGATGCCAATGTAATGCAATATCACCTTGTCGGGGGGATAGCCAAACTCGATCAGTTTCTTGCGGATGTAGTCTGAAACCGCAATGAAGAGTGATGCTTTTTGCTTCAGTTCATTTTCATGCCGAAGAAACTGATAATACGCAATTTTTCCAGAGCGGAGCATTGCTTTTCGAGAAACAGTAATGTCATGACCGTGGAATGTCACAATCAGCGGGATCTTAAACTGCTCTGCGATCCGCATTGCATAGATTCCATCAGGTCCGAAATGAGCATGAATCAGAGCCAGCTTTCGCAGATGTTCGATCGCTTTAAAGGAACGGGCTGAAGTCGTGAGGATATGAAACGCTTGCTTGACCTTCCAAAAATCAATTTCGCTCAGAGCAACGCAGGGTTGAGGAATGGGTTTGACTAACTGGCAGGTAATAAAAGTAGGGTGATAGCGAGTGAGGCTGAGCGACTGCTCCTGAATAAAAGTTTCAGAAACTCTTGGAAATGCTTTTCTATAGATTCCAACGTCTTTCATTGAATTCATTGCAGGAATAGGAAAAGAATAAGAACTTAGAGATTATTTGAGGGATATTAAAGGTTCTACATTACCCTCTAAACCTCCTAACAGGGAAACTTTGAAGCTTGGAGAAGAGCCAGTTTTTTAGAATTCAATCTTCAATCTCGTTGCAGGCTCTTGCAAACATTTCTAAGTCCTGATTCCGACAATTTCCAATAATTGATTTTGATATTCCGAAATACTACAACGTTTTTGCACCCAGGCTTGCGCTTGCACTTTTACGGCATCTTGAGAACCGGAGGTCACTTCTAAAATTTGGTCTACGATCGCCCCAATATCTCCCGGATCAACCGCCCACAGAGCAGCGCACTGCTGAAGAATTTCGCCAATTCCGCCTGTACAACTTCCAACGACAGGCACACCGCAGCTAATCGCTTCGACAATCACCCGACCAAACGGCTCTCTGGGGGCAAGGGTCACGACCACATCGGCGTGGCGATAGTAATTTTCAATCTCGATCGCCGCAGGCAGAATCGTCAGACGATCAGCAACTCCCGCATCAGTAGCACGATTGAACAGGGATTGGGTATTGATTTTCCCAGGCGATCGATCTTCTCCAATAATGACGCTGTGATAATGAAATCCTCTAGTCTTTAGCTCGGCAAGTACAGGAATCAGAGTTCGCAAATTTTTATCATTCATGATGCCTGCCTGACTAATTCGAGAAGGCGTGAGCATAATTTTTGCGCCCGA
>NZ_JACJOR010000406.1:0-20412 GCF_014695615.1 Leptolyngbya sp. FACHB-711 | reverse complement strand
CAGAAATGAAACGATAAGAAAATAAGATTGTCGTGCAATATTCAGATAATACTTAGATAAAGATGCACCCTGAACGTTACCCTCTACAAACTTTGCCCGCAAACTTTAGGAGTTAAAAAGCCTTAGGAGTTAAAAAGCTTTAGGAGTTGAGAAGTCTGGAATCCACTAGCTGAAGCAAGCCTGAAACCTTTTAGCGATCTGACTGCTGCACCAAGCTGAGAAAGTCAGATGCGCCAATGCGATCGGCATCCACATTTTTCAGAACAGCGATCGAAGTCCGACCCAGGCTAATTACCGTATCGTCTTCTTTTTGAGTAATTTTCAGCCGCTTGAAGTTGATTTCCTTGGGCAATCCCAGCAGGTCGATGCCTTTCTTGAAGTCCTGGATGAGGTCGGTGCTGTCTTTCATGCCGTACTTGTAGTCCAGCACAAACAGGTCACTGCCCCGCTCACCGCTCATTATATCTGCGCCTTCGTTGCCCATCAGCACATCCTTGCCGCGACCGCCCATCAGCATATCCTTGCCAAGGCGACCTACGAGGACATCATCGCTATCACCGCCATTCAAGCGATCGTCTCCTTCACCGCCGTTAAGGATATCGCGACCGAGTGCACCCGCAAGGCGATCGTTGCCGTTTAGGCCAATCAGCAGATCGTTGTTCGCTTTACCCGTCAGCGCATCGTTCACGACATTGCCGCGTGTCACATCCTGCACGCCCATTCCATTCAGGACATTTGCTTCACCCAGCACGTTTAAAAATGTGCCCAAGCCGTCTAATAAATCAACTTCATCAAACTTGCTAGCAGGGCGACTGAGAACATCGTTACCGCTCAAGTTCTGGAAGAGATTGGTAATAGGCATGGGGCTAAAAACGTAATAGTAATCGTCATCTAGCCCACCAAACAGATCACCGAGATCAATATTGCCAAACAGGCTGCCCAGGTTATCAAACAGATCGCCCAGAGAAGAGCTATTCACTGAACTCGAAGAACCTGAACCTACGATCGTATTCAGCAAGCTTCCCAGATTGATCGAATCAAAGGAACTATTATTGCCTAAGCCCGAAAAGATATTACCTAAGTTAAAGCCTCTGTTGCCTGAACCCGATGAGCCAGAAGTGCCTCCGCCGATCGTTGAGGTGAAAATATCTCCCAGATCAATGCCGCCTAAAAAGTTGCTGCTGCTGAGAGTATTAAACAGATTTCCTAGCAGGTTACTGCCAAAACTAGGATCTTCCAGAATGTTTTTGTTTTCATTGCTATTAAAGCCAAAGACATCCCCAATAAACTTCACGCCATTGACGACATCCCCAATTTTAATGCCGCCGATCGTACCACCGCTAAACAAGCTTAGACCCAGCGCAATCCAGTTAATCATACCCGTCTCCCTTCACTGCAAACCTTCACGAATCAATAACCCGAAGGGGTACTCATTCGCATGGCTCAATTGCATTCTTTTCGCCTACCCTCCACAGGACTGCGATCGATTCCAAAGCGTTCCCGGAAATGCAAAAAAAACTCCAGGGGGCTGGAGAGGTGGAGGGGTAGAGGGGTGGTGAGTGGATGGGGGAGGGGGTTCAGGAGGTAATCTAGGGCATTGGCGACTTCTCAAACTAACGCTTACTGGGGCTTACCCCAGATGATTTCGATCGCCCACAGACTGAAGCACTTTAGCGGGGAGACGTTCCCCCGTTTGGGTATTGAACCAGTGGATGTGTTCGGGCGGCAGGGTGAGGGTGATTTCTTCGCCCCGGAAGGGGTTGTCGCTGGAAATCAAAGCACGGAAGATCATCGTTTCTGCGCCTCTGACTCGGACGGTAATCAGTTCGCTCATGCCCAGGTTTTCCGACAGCACGACTCTGCCCTGCACCGTCGAAGCACTGTGCTGATTAGAATCGGCAAGATGGACGTGTTCTGGACGGATGCCCAGCGTGATTTCTGGCGGCGGCACAAAGCCATCGGGCAGGGGAATGTGATAGTTGCCGAAGACCGCCGATCGCCCGTCGCACTTCAGATCAAGCAGGTTCATTTGCGGGCTGCCGATAAAGCCTGCTACAAATCGGTTTGCGGGATGGGTGTAGATGCGGCGGGGCGGGTCAAGCTGCTGCAAAATGCCGCCATTCAGGACGGCGACTCGCGTGGACAGGGTCATGGCTTCGGTCTGGTCGTGGGTCACGTAGACTATGGGCGTATTTAGCGAGGTGAAAATTTCTTTTAGCTCGGCTCGCACCTGTTCCCGCAGCAGGGCATCTAGGTTACTGAGCGGTTCATCGAGCAGAAACACGTCGGGCTGGCGTACGAGTGCTCGTCCCAAGGCAACGCGCTGCCGCTGTCCGCCGGAGAGCTGTCCCGGTTTGCGCTCCATTAGTTCTTCCAGACCCAGGAAGCCGCTGACTTCGTGAATCCGCCGCCGAATTTCGTCTGACTTCATGTGGCGCAGCCGTAGCCCGGAAGCCATATTGTCATACACGCTCATATGCGGATACAGCGCGTAGCTCTGGAACACCATTGCAATATTGCGATCGCCTGCTGCTTTATTTGTGACATTGCGATCGGCAATCCGAATTTCGCCGCGGGTGGGTTGTTCCAGTCCGGCGATCATTCGCAGCGTCGTGGATTTGCCGCAGCCCGACGGACCCAGCAGTGTGAGGAATTCGCCGTTGTCCACGCCCAGGCTAAGATCGCGCACGGGGACGACTTTAGGCGAGTAGGTTTTGTTGAGGTGAATGAGTTCGAGTTTTGGCATGGTTTTGTTGGGAGAGTTAAGTGGGGTAGATTCAGTGGGTAAGTAGATCAGTGGGTAAGTCGTTAGCCTTTGACTGCGCCTGCGGTTAAGCCCTGCACAATTCGACGCTGGAACAGCAGCACCAGGGCGACGAGAGGCAGCGTACCAATCACCGTAGCAGCGGCTAATGCTCCATAGGGAATCTCGAATACAGCGGTTCCGCTAATCTGGGCAACGGCAACCGGAATCGTTTTCATTGATTCACGAGTGATAAACGTGAGAGCAAAAATGAATTCGTTCCAAGCGGCGATAAAGGCGAGAATTCCGGTGGTGACAAGGGCAGGCGTAGTCAGGGGCAGCAGAATTTTCGTCAGCATTCCCCAGGTGTTGTAGCCGTCTACCTTAGCGGAGTCTTCCAGATCGCGAGGCAACTGCTGGAAGAAGCTTCGCATCACCAGAATGGTTAGCGGAATATTAATCGCCGTGTACGGAATGATTAACGCTAAATAGTTATTCGCGAGTCCAAAGGTGCGAACGATTTCTAACAAACCAATAAACAGCAGAATGTAGGGGAATAGCGTCACAATTAGGACGATCGCCAGAATAATCCGTTCGCCTTTGACCTTCAGTCGTGCCAGTGCATAAGCGGCAGGTGTGCCCAGTGCCAGACAGAGCAGCGTGGAGCTGATCGCCACAAACGCGCTGTTGAGCATATAGTTCAAAAACGGGCGGCGATTAAAAATCTCAATGTAGTGCTGAAGCGTATAGCGACTGGGAAAATAAACGTTTGGAATGGCGGCAATGTCCTGATTCACCTTAAACGAGGTGAGCAATTGCCAGAGAATCGGCGCAAGGCTAAACAAAATCACCAGCAGCACGGCGATCAGAAACAAAATATTTTGAATTGAAACCGATCGCTTCTGGGGCGTTTGTCTGGGTGGAGCTTCCTGTGATCGAACGGGCGGCTGAATCGTCGTCATGGCTTAACCTCCTCTCAAAGCAGTACGAGTTCTCGAAAGCAGCCAGGCAGCCAGCCCCACTGCCGCAATCAGCACCACAAAGGTCACTACGACCAGCGCAGAGCCGTAGCCAAAGTCCAGATAGCGCATGATAGTGGCGTAGATGTAAATTGACACCGTTTCCGTTGCGCCACCAGGACCACCGCCTGTCATCACCGCAATCAAATCGAAAATGCCGAACGCCTGAGCGAATCGAAACAGCGCGGCAATCAGAATTTGGGGCATCAGCAGGGGCAGGGTAATCTGGCGGAAGCTCTGCCATGCCGTTGCACCATCGATCGCATGAGCCTCATATAAGTCGCCCGAAATCGACTGCAAGCCTGCCAGCAGCAAAATCGAGATAAACGGAGTCGTTTTCCAGACATCCGCCGCAATCACGCACATCATCGCCAGGGTCGGATTGCCCAGCCAGTTGACGCCCGTATCGATAATGCCGAGCCGCAGCAGAATGTCGTTCCAGACGCCAAACTCGGCGTTAAAAATCCATGCCCAGGTCGTGCCAATCAGAGCCGTCGGCAGTGCCCAGGGCAAAATCGCGATCGTCCTCACCGCACTCCGTCCCCGAAAGGCATGGTTCAGCACCAGCGCGATCGCCATCCCCAAAATCAGCTCCAGCACCAGGGACGAGAGGGTAAAGACCGTTGTATTGCCGATCGTCTGCCAGAAGCGACCGTCTTGTGCCATGCGTCCGTAGTTGTCCAATCCCGTAAACACAGGCTGTAGCTGCGTTCCCAGGTTTTGCGTAAACAGACTTAGCCAGATCGATCGCAGGATCGGATAGGCATAAACCAGCAGCAGCACCAGCATTGCCGGAAGCAGCAGCAGCCAGCCCGTGCGCTGTTCTCTTGAACGAATTGTGTCAGCCATGAAAGACTCCTAATGGGATACAGCTCAGCGGGCAGAGTAGCGTTGAAGCAAATTGCGCGTCTCCTTGGCAGCATCACGCATTGCTTGTTCTGGATCGGTTCGACCCGTCAGGGCAGCACTCAGGTATCGCTGAAGAATATCCGATGCCTGAGCATATTGGGCGATCGGCGGACGCAGGGCTGCACTTTCTGCTACCGCTTGCATCCGGGGGAAGTAAGGATATTTTTCTACCACCTGCGGATCAGTGTATAGCGATCGACGGGTGGGCAGATAGCCATTTTTCAGCACCAGGTTACGCTGTGCCTCTTCGCTGGCGTAGTACTGAGCAAACCGCAATGCTTCTTCAGGGTGGGGAGAAGATTTGGCAATGCCAATCCCCCAGCCGCCCAATGCTCCGGCACTGGATTGACCCGGCGCGTGAACCATCGGCTTAAATCCAACTTTGCCTTTGATCACAGAGTCGTTAGCATCGGCGAGGGGCAGCGCGTAGGGCCAGTTCCGCATAAACACTGCCTGGCCGCTTTGAAACAATCGGCGGGCTTCTTCTTCCTGATAAGTCGTGACGCCAGGAGGGGAAATGCCCTGATCGAGCGTTGTTCTGAGGAACTGAATGGCTTTCTGCGTTTCGGGGCGATCGAGTCCGACTTCGAGGGTTTGGGGATTGACCCAGAACCCACCTGCGCCTTCCAGCACCTCGACAAACATCGCAGCGAGTCCTTCATACTGCCGTCCCTGCCAGACGTAGCCCCAGTCTGCACCCTGCGACTGCTGAATTTGCTTGGAAATATTGATCAGGTCTTCAAAGGTTTCGGGGGGCTGTGCGCCTGCCGCTTGCAACAGGTCTTCCCGGTAATAAAGCAACCCGGAGTCGGTGCGGTAGGGCATTCGGTAAAGTCTTCCCTGGTAGCGGCTCCCTTCCACGGTTTCGGGAATAAAGTCTTTCAGCTCGGATTCTGGAATGCGATCGGTCAAATCCATCAGCCAACCCGCAGCAGCGAATTTAGGTAGCCAGACGACATCCATAATCACGGCATCATAAGGCGAGCTACCCAGCAAGAAAGAGGATGTGTACAAATCCTCGACCAGATTCGTGGCGTTCGGACCTTCGATCACATCGACTTTGATATCGGGATTTTGGGCTTCAAATGCCTCAATAATGTGTTGCTCCTGTGCCACGTCCAGTGCAGTCATCAGCATTGCGATGTGAACTGGCTGCTGCGACAGTGCCATCACACTGTAGAAAATCACGCCTAGACAAACGACGATCGCCGTAGCAAGAAATCGCCAGCGACGCAGCAACCAGCGATTAAAAGAGTGATGCAGGTTGTGAGTTGAAGAATCAGTACTCATGGGTTATAAAAGTTTGAATCATCGATCATTGCTAGGGTCACGGGGCTAAACAGTTAAGTAAGAAACTAAACAAAACAGGTTTGCCATTGTTCGCTGACAGTTCGCACAAAAACAACGAGATCGAACAGTTCGAGAGAAAAGAGATTTACAGAGAGATTTACAGAACGAGGAACAAAGCACAGAAAGCAAAAGACCCGGCTGGAGTTTGCCTCCGCCTTGCGCTTATGACCCTGAACTTCTCGATTGCTAGACTGTGAAGCTTGCTCTATGTCTGAGGAGAATTCAGAGAAGACAACGCTGACTACCCTTTGTTTTAGTCATCTTGTCCATGCAATCATTGGACAAAAGAGTGCTAATAAAGAAGCAAGCCCTTTTTTCCACCGTTTCGTAATTCCTGAAACACAAATGTTTGCAAAGAGAATTGCAGGATTGTTTTCAGAAATACAAACCTCACTTGACTTTTAGATCTATCAAGCTCTGCGGCGCGATCGCCTCTGCTATTGGATATAGCAATACATTAAGAAAAGTAAATCCTTTATGTATTACGTATCTTGAATATTTGCTTTGTTTCTATCCCAAGATAGATATTTCGGAATAACCTTAGTCGGAATTTATAAGAAGAGTCCATTGTGTAACGAACTCCGTCAGCTTAGATTTGTAATTGTTTGGCTAGCTCTTTTCTTGGCTCTGCAATCTGCAGGTAATCGGATTTTTTCTATTACGAATAGTGGGATTACTCGATTGTCTTTCGCTAAATCCTTTAAAGCTTATACCGTTAATCGAATCCCCTTCTTTTTCTAGGGCTTAACTTCTGGGGCTTAACGTTGTTTCTTGCTCTAAGTTTTTTGCTCTCAGGCGACGGACACCCAATCGATCGCGTTCCTCAGCAAACTACTGCAATCGGTACACTCGTGCCTCAAAAGGACGCAGCGTGAGTTGGCGAATCTCCTCGCTCCCCTCTGCCTCATTATTGTCCATTACGTTGTTCATTCCATAGTTGCTAATTAATAGTTCCTGGCTGTCAAAGGATACTTCGTCTGGCAGGGTAAGAACGGGCGTGTCTTGGGTGAAATTCAGCAAAACCAGCAAACGCTCGTCCTTCAGGGTTCGCGTGAACGCATAAACTTGCTCATGCGATTCCAGGATGAGGTCATACGTGCCGTAAACGATGACCGGATGAGCTTTGCGTAACCGGATGAGCTGCTGGTAGTAGGCAAAGATCGAGTTTGGGTCAGTCAGTGCTTGTTGAACATTGATCTCGCGGTAGTTGGGGTTGACCTTGAGCCAGGGAGTGCCAGTGGTGAATCCAGCGTACAGGGTGCCGTCCCATTGCATCGGTGTGCGTGAGTTGTCACGGCTTCTGGCATAAATAATTTCCATTGCAGCATCGGGAGCAATGCCTTTTTCCTCCACCAACTCGTGATAGACCGTGCGCGTCTCAATGTCCTGGTAATCCTCGATCGACTCAAACCTGACGTTGGTCATCCCGATCTCTTCGCCCTGATAGACATAGGGCGTGCCATGCAGCAGATGCAGAAACGTGGCGAGCAATTTGGCTGACTCAACCCGGTACTGACCATCATCCCCAAACCGAGAGACTGCCCGTGGGGTGTCGTGGTTCGTGAGGTACTGGCTATTCCAGCCCTTCCTTTCCAAATCCTTTTGCCACCGTGTCATCACTTGCTTGAGATCGTGTAGTCGCCACGGCTGAACGCTCCGGTGCGGTAAGGCACTGTTGGGGTCTTCGTCGATGACCATGTGCTCGAACTGGAACAGCATATTGAGATGCCCCGTCTCCTCATGGGTGAGTGCAATGCCGTGCTCGGTGGTCAGCATCGGTGTCTCGCCGACGGTGACAATATCGTAGTGAGATAGCACTTCCTGCTTCATTTCACTCAGAAACTCGTGAAGACGCGGTCCGTTGACGAAATACTGTCCGCCAAATTGGTAGCGATCGCTCGTCACTACAGGAGCATCCGGCAAGCCAGGGACTTTCGAGATCACATTGATGACATCCATGCGAAAGCCGTCGATGCCTTTCCGCAGCCACCAGTGCATCATGGTATAAATCTCGGCACGCAGCTTCGGATTCTCCCAATTGAGATCGGGCTGCTTGCGAGAGAACAGGTGCAGGTAATACTCATCGGTTGCCTCGTCGTACTGCCAGGCTGACCCACCGAAAAAGGACGCCCAGTTATTGGGTTCGCGACCCTCCTTACCCGATCGCCAAATATAGTAATCCCGATACGGATTGTCCTTGGATTTGCGCGCTTCGACAAACCAGGAATGCTCGTCGGAGGTATGGTTAACCACCAGGTCCATCATTAGCTTGATGCCGCGATCGTGCAATCCTGCGAGCAGCTCCTCCCAATCAGACAGGGTGCCAAACTCGTTGTTGATGTCGTAATAGTCGCTGATGTCGTAACCATTGTCATCGTTAGGAGATTGATAAACGGGACAGAGCCAGACCACGTCAACACCGAGCTTTTGCACATAGTCTAATTTCTTGATGATCCCCCGGAGATCGCCGACCCCGTCGCCATTACTGTCCTTAAAGCTGCGCGGATAGATTTGATAGACGACGCTTTCTTTCCACCATCTCTTCTGCATCTCAGGAACTCCCCTGCTCGTCAAGATCGCAAATCCTGGACAACTTAACATACTGATATTGCGTATGAAATCGCACCGAAGAGAGCAATATTGCCTGGATTCGTCCCTGCATTTTGTTCCAAAACAAATCAATCAGGCATCCTACAAGAACAAATCCCCCGGCTGCCCAGAATCGATCGGCAGACAGGGGATTATTAACAGAACGAGGAACCGCCGCGGAATAGAGGAAACCTACACCGTTGCCGCCGGATCGTTGGTGGAGCTTGAAGGGTTGGAAGCAGTATTGGCAGGTGTTCCCGTCGAGGAAGCCATCTTTGCTTGCGAGTTCTGAGCCAGCAGCAGACGCGAAAGTCCGGTGGAAATAATGCTTGCGCCGACGGCAGTTCCCAAGAGCCAGGGTGCGTTGAAGGGCCACTGGAACCAGACGATTGCTCCCAGTGCTAGAGTCACAAGTGCATTTCCCAGCACCGAAGTCCAGCCTTCTTGGGGACGTACACGGAATGCCAGAATCAGCTCAAACGTGCCTTCCGTTAGCAGGAAGCTACCCAGCAGCAGAGTCAGCGTAATCGTACCGCCGAACGGATTCACAAATAGCATGATCCCTGTGCCGATGTACAGGATGCTCAGCAGCAATTTCCAGATAAAGCCGCCCTGCTGGCGAGTCTGGAATGCGTTAAAGAGTTTGGTGGCTCCCGAAGAAATCAGAATCAGGGAGATCCAGGTTTCTGCGACCAGCGTTGAAACACGCGGCAGAATAATGGCAATTAGACCCAGCGCGATCAGCAGAATTGCGCTCCAAAGCTGGCTATTCCTCGAACTCCGGTTCATGTCCGGCGAAACACTCGTGGTCATAAAATTTTCCTTCAAGCTTGATTGACTGCTCTTCACAAGGCTAGAGAATTTTTCAAGCTTCTGTTAGCTCCTAAAGACAGACCCCCAAAGGAGTAGAAAGTTAAGCTGCGCGATGTTTTTGCATCGAAGAATAGTCATTTCGATCGCCCTAGCGAACTGCAAATCTTCCACCTGTGATGTTGGACAGCCGATCGCTTCGGGCACTCTACAGGAGAACGTTTCCTGCTGGAAGAAAACGCTTCACGCGATCGAATATGCTGCCTGATGCTATGTCAAATTTCCGCTCTCCGCGTCAACTGTTACTGTACCTGGTTCACCGACACCCTGTTCTGATCCTGCTTAATATTGGGCTGGGATTTTCGGGTGCGGTGTTTAACGGGGTCAGTACCGCTCTGATCATGCCCGTTCTGCTCAGCTTTCTGGGACAGCCGATCGCGCTGGAGGGCGAAGTGCCCGTTCTGCGAATGCTGCTGTCTCCATTTCAAATCGATGGTCGTCCTCGTATCGCGCTGCTCGCGGGGGCAATTATCCTGCTGCTGCTGCTCAAAAACCTGGCGGGCTATGGCAATGCGCTGGTTGCCGGAAGCCTGAAGCGCATCCTCACCAATGATTTGCGAGAGCAGGGACTGCGGCTTTTGCTGGAAGTTGACCTTGATTTTTTTAGCCGCACGGGAATTGGCGATATTGTGAATCGGCTCAATAACGAAGTCTCTCGTGCCGCAGGCGCAATTAGCAGCATTACGCGATCGGTCACAGTTGTCATTACGGTGCTGGTGTTTGTGGGATTGCTGGTGTCACTGTCCTGGCAGTTAACGCTGGCTTCAACCGCGCTGTTAGCGATCGTTGTGCTAGTGAATCAGTCGAGCATTCATCAAGCAAAGCAGTTTGGCAAGCAGCTTTCGGATACGTCAAAGCAATATTCGACCAGTGTTTTAGAACTGCTGTCTGGAATGCGGCTCGTTCGCACCACTGCCACCGAACCCGCCGCCTATGAAAAAATGATTCGTTTAATTCGCGATCGAGAGCAGGCAGAGTTCCGAACGCAGGCAGTTTCTGCCCTGATTGAGCCTGTGAACGAAATGGCGGGCGTAATTGCACTGCTGCTAATTGTGGCGATCGGGCGTACCTTTCTGGCAGCGCAGCTCGAGGCATTCTCTGCGGTATTGCTCACCTATCTTTTTTTGCTGTTTCGGACGTTGCCCCTGATTGGTCAGCTTAATAACGCTCGCAGTCAGTTTGCAAGTATTGCCCCCAGTTTGGAAATTGCTAGCGAGTTTCTCCGTCGTGATAATAAACCATTTATGCAAAACGGAACGCTGCCGTTCCAAACTTTGCAAACCGGAATTCAGCTTCGCAATCTTTCGTTTATCTATCCAGGACGACAAAAATACGTTCTTCACGATATCAACCTTGATTTACCCTGTCGGACGACGCTGGCGATCGTGGGAGCATCAGGGGCAGGAAAATCGACCTTAGTGGATTTATTGCCGCGACTCTACGACCCCAGCGAGGGCTGCATTTTGCTAGACGGGCAAGACCTACGCGAATTTGACTATCAATCGCTGCGGCGGGCAATGGGCATTGTGAGCCAGGAGACGTTTTTGTTTAACGCTTCGGTGCGAGACAACATTGCCTACGGCTGTCCGGCTGCAACCGATGATGAAATTATTGCTGCGGCAAAACAGGCAAACGCCGAAGAATTTATTCTGCAATTGCCGCACGGGTTTGAAACGGTGATTGGCGATCGGGGCGTAATGCTTTCTGGGGGGCAGCGACAGCGCATTGCCATTGCCAGAGCACTGCTCCAAAATCCGCCGATTCTGATTCTAGATGAAGCGACCAGTGCCCTTGATACCGTTTCTGAAAAACTGGTGCAGGAAGCGATCGATCGACTCAGCCGCGACCGAACCACGATTATCATTGCCCATCGGTTGTCTACCGTGCAAAAGGCGGATCAAATTGCGGTTTTAGAACAGGGCAAACTGGTCGAACTGGGCACTCATCAATCGTTGCTGGCAGAACAGGGTCACTATGCTCGGCTCTGTCAAATGCAGTTTACCGAGCAATTTGCCCAGCAGTTTGCAGAACTCTCGCAGCCCAACCATCGCAAACGAACGGCGAATTTCTCTTATCACATCCGATCGCTGCTCAACATTGTGATTGGTTCGTTAGGGCTGATTGTGCATGAAGTCGTCCAGTATCCCGAAGAACAACAGGAATACACCGAAACGGCTTATCGGTCAGCTCTGGATCTAGTCAAGCAACTTGAAGCGATCGAGGAACACTCATGAATCGACACTATCTTTTCTTTACGCGCAACACACTGCCTCAACCCAGAGCCGATCTGGTGCAGGTGGCAAACTGTGCCAATGCTGCCGCAAATCTGGGCTATGCTGCTGTTCTCACTTACCTGAAGCCCCAGATCAGTTCGCCGATCGATTGGCTACTGCCCTTTCGTCCACAGATTCCTGATGGGGAGCTGACCCGGTTTTACAATTTGCACCGCAGGCTAAAAGTTGCCGGATTGCCGATTCCCGATCGCTTCAAAGGTCAGTCGAAATGGACGCATCCGAGTACGATCGTTTCAAAATATTATCTCCCGTTTCATATTCGTTCCCGTGTTCAGATTGTTCATAGCCGCGACTGGAATTTTATCAAAGCTGCCGTTCAAAATAGGATTCCTGCAATTTATGAGCATCATCACCATGAGCAGAAACAGTTTGAACCGGAAATCGTCCATCATCCGATGTTTCAGCTTGCGGTCACGGTTGCCGATCCAGTACGGGAAAGCATGATCGCTCAAGGAATGCCGCCAGATAAAGTAATTCAACTTCACAACGGATTTAACCAGTCTTTTGCCACCCGACAACCCGATGCAGCGGCACAATGGCGACAGCAGCTTTTAGGCGATTGCACTTCTCTGGCAGTCTATTCTGGCGGGCTGAATGCGTTTAAGGGCGTAGATCTGCTGCTGGAGGTCGCAAAGGAGATGCCCCAGGTTAGGTTTGCGTTTGCGGGCGGGTCTGAGGCAAAAGTGCAAAGCTATCAGCAGCGATCGATCGAGCTGGGACTGCAAAACGTGACTTTTCTGGGCTATGTGCTGCACGACCAGCTTGCCAGCCTGCTTCAAGCCGCTGATGTCCTGCTGCATCCCCATCGATCGGGCGAAGAAGCTTCCTTCACCTCTCCGCTCAAGTTTTTTGACTATTTAGCCTCCGGTACGCCGATCGTCGCGACTGAGATTCCCCCGCTGCGATTGTTTCAATTGGCTGGCATCATCGCAGGCTGGTGTGCGCCCGACTGTCCCTTTGCGCTGGTCAACTGCATTGCTCATACGCTGGCAGTCTATCCCCGGAAGCTCGAAGGCTATGCCCACAGCATTAACTTTGTGCAGCAATTTTCCTGGGAGAACCGGATTGAGAAAATTCTCAGCCATGTGGATAAGGCGTTTCAGCCCAACTTGCTGAGCTAGTTGCCTTACTGCGCCACAAATCCAGAGGCTTCCGGGGAGTAGGTTCCAAAACGGGAGCCGTCTGCATTGTAAAGTTCGATCGGCACTTTAGCCGTTTCGCTGATGGCAGCAAGCGATCGCAGCAGATTGTTCACCTGAGTGGTGATCACTGCCTGCATCGAACCGCTCTGAGTGGAAGTCATCACGCGCTCGGTCGCCTGGTCGTAGCTGCGGGTAATCTGCACCCGAATTGCCTGCGGCGCGAAGGAATAGGTGCAAAGTGGAACCATCCCGGCACAGGTACGATCGAGATCTGGCTGGACAGCCTGCATTGCCGTGAGACGGGCGGCATTCTTTTCTGCTTGAGTCATTGCTGCGGTGTAGGACTGAAGCGTAGACTGCACCTGCATCGAGTAAACGCTCCCTTGAGGAATCCGCTGAAGATTGGTAACTGCCTGCTGCCATATCGTTTTTGCTTCGATCCACTGGTTTTGCTGCTCCAGGCTGCGGGCTTGCTCTGCCAACTGATTGGCTTGACGCAGGGCATTTTCGGCGATCGTCTCTTGCCCTTGGCGCTGGTTGGCTTCCTGCAAGCGCGGCTGATACAGTGCGAGAAGCTGCTCGGCTTCAGCATACGCTGCCGTTCCCTGCGGAATTTGATCGAGAACCTTCACAGCTGCCTGCCATGCGGCGTAAGACTGCTGCCAATCCTGAGCAGATTTTGCAATGCCTGCCTGTGCCTCTGCCACTTCTGCCGTTCTACGAGCTGCATTCACCCGCTCCTGGGCGTTCTGCTCGGTCGCGACCCGCTGATTGATGCCATTTAAACTGGTCTCATATTCCTGAAGCCTGCGCTGTGCCAGGTCGTAGACAGGACTATCCGGCGGAATTTTTTGCAGAGCGGCGATCGCATCCCGCCAGAGCCACTGGATCTCACGCCACTGCGCCAGCGGATGCGGCGGATTCAGGCTTTTCTGGGCTGCTGCGTTTGCCTTCTCAAGCGCGTTCACAATCTGGGCAACTCGGCTGGCTCTGGCTTCGCTCACCTTCATAATTTGCTGAGCAGACTCGTAGTGCGGCGACCAAAACGGAATCGGGCTCAGCAGCGCATTAACTTCCCGAAGTTGATTATGGGCATCCACGATCGCCAGGGCAGACTCAGTGGTTTGGATCGTATTCAGTGCCCGATCGCTGATTTGCTGTGCCTGCTCAACCGGTAGACAGCCTCCAATCACACAGGGACGAGTCAGTGCGTAAATGCCTGTCACAACGCCAAACACTCCCACAGTGCCTGCAAAAATCCAGGCAGAAATCGACATCCGCCTTAGAAACGATTGCCGATCGCTCCACGCTTCTAGCTCTAACACTTCCGAGAAAGAGAGGCCTTTGGTTTCAGGGCTTGTCTCGGCAGCGGCCCGGTTCGGGGCTGGGTCGTTTACCGCCGCAAAATCTGGTGACGTGGAATTTGGGCTAACAATTGAGCTAACAATTGGACTAACAACTTGTGCAGAACTTTGAGATTGATAATTTTCATCGATATAATTCTCAGCTCTATCATCAACCGCATTCCGCGAGATATTTTCCTGAGAAACGTTCTCCTGAATTACTTCTTCTTGGAAAAGATCATCTTGAGGAATATCTTCCTGCAAGATATCTTCTTGGGAAATATCTTCTTGAATTTCTGATTCGATCGCAGAAGGCGTATCCGCTTGCGGCAAAGCAGTGTCTTCTATAAAGGCAACGGTTGCAGAAGAATCGATCGAGTACGGCTCTGCTGTCTCTGGTATCGCAATGGTTTCTGGAGCAATCTCTGGTTCCTGGTGTTCTAGTCTCCCTAATTGTTCAGACAAACTATCTGATAGTGTCTCTGGTCTGTCGGTCGATGGAGTAATAAACTCATCAGAGAATTCGTCTGCAAATAAATTAGTTGCTTGATCATTTGCTTGATCGATTGATAAAGCAGCGATCGATTCAGTTGGTAATTCTAAAGATTGCTCAGCAAATTGATTCTCGTTCTCCTCGTCGATCGTTTGCGCTCTGTCCTGCGGCTCATCCGCCTTGTCAGGCAAACGAGGCTCAAAGGCTTCTGTTTCTACTAATCTCGCTTCTGGAAGTGCAGGCTCAGCAGCTTGCAAAACCACAGGCTCGATCGGCTCTGGTACTAATGGCTCTGGTGCTAATGGCTCTGGTACTAAGGAAAACTCCTCAGACAAGGCGACAGATGATTCCAATTCCTGGAGTTCTGTTTCGGTCAGCTCATCTACAGATGCCTCAACCGGAGATTCTAAAATTAATTCTGAGACTGATTCAGAAATAGGTTCCGCAATCGGTTCTGAGATTGGTCCAGAGATAGGTTCCGAAATTAATTCTGAGATGGGTTCAACAAGACTTGATCGATCGGATTCCAGTTCCACCCCAAATTCAGACTGTAGAAATTCGGTCTCGGCTGCAAATTCAGCGTTTTCAGATATGTACTCAGATGCGTTAACGGTATCAGGTTTAATTTCGGTTACTTCATCCAAGAACGGTTCGTCAAGATCTTCACAAATTGCAGTATCCTGCTGTAAATCCGTAGCGATATTAGCAATATTAGAACTATCAAGATCAGGATGAGTGAACTCGATCGCTGCATAAGTTTGTTCGCTTCCTGCCGCTTCAGATTGTCGATCGCTTTCTATATCATCCGCTGCAATAATTTCCTGTGGTTCACTCGCTGAAGGAACTGCTGCGACAGGTTCGATCGATATCAATTCTTGATCTGCAACTAACTCGACTTCAGCAACCTCTGCTCCAGGCGGTATCGTGGAAACCGTAACCTCGGCATCAGGCTCAACTTCAGTGCTATTAACTTCGGCAGGTTCCACTGAGACAGGTTCGACTGAGACAGGCTCGACTGAGACAGGTTCGACTAAGCCAGCTTCAATCGCTTGAGGGACAGTGTCAACAAAATCGTCTTCAATCGATCCGATCGCGACAGGTTCGGTTGCAACAGCTTCAATCGTTTCGATCGGGACAGGTTCTACATCAACAAAATCGATCTCTATCAATTCAACTGAAACAGGTTCAGTCGCTTCAGCTTCAACGTCAACTAAATGGGCTTCAGTCGCCTCAGGTTCAGCTTCGAGTTCAACATGGGCTGACCCAACTTCAATCAATTCGATCGCAGCCAGCCCAACCAATTCCGCAGAGGTAACCTTTACTGAATCCACTTCGACAGATTCAATCTCAGCAGACTCGATCGCGACAGATTCTACCTCGGGTTCTGACCCAGCCTCAACTTCGGGTACAATCTCAACTTCGGGTACAGCCTCAACTGCTTTAACCTCGGATTTAACTTCGGGTACAGCCTCAACTGCTGCTGCGATTAATCGTTCGATCGGTTCATTGCTTGAGATCGCAGGTTCGGGAGCTGCTTCACCCACGGCAGTCGTTGCTTCCCCTGATGCATTGACGGGTGCGGCTTCTGCTGCCAATCCTTCCTCGATTACTGAGTCAGAAGACCTGCTTTGCACAGTAGACGGCTCAACAAAGGCAGAAATCTGCTGGATGCCGCGATCGTTCTCGGTAGCGATCGACCTTCCCTGATCGACTGAGATCAAACTGACCGAAAACGTATGAAACTGATAAGGTTGCTGGTGCCCTGCAATCCGAAGAAACAGCCGCACAGGTAAGTTGGTTCCTTGAATCGCTGCAAAAGACGGGTCTTGAACGTGCTCTGCCGTATTTTTCCGAACGATCGCTTCAAGCTCTACAAAGACCTGCTGGGGGCTTGGCTCAACATGCAGCAGATGTTCGATCAAAATAAACAGCGTTCTCTGCCGAATCGCACAGCGTACCTGAAGCTGAGACGCCATGATTTGAGCTTGAAGCACTGGCTGAAGCGACTGCGCCAACTTTTCCAGGTCAGGCGATTCCTGAAGCAGATTGGTCTGACCCCTTTGAGCTTTCTTTTTGGAGAACGGATACCTGAGCATAATGATAATGATTTCGCAAAATAGTATTGCAAACCGGACGATTGCAGGACTGTAATGGAGGATTCATTCCAGTATCGCCTGTGAAGGTGGGTGGGTGACAGGGGGTAGAGGGGCGGATGGGGAATGAAGAGATGAAGAAATAGGGCTGGGGAGGGGTTTTGTAGTTCGTTTGGAGGTAAGTGGGGAAGTTGGTCGTTTAACGGGGTTTGTGGAGTGTGCAGGGAGGAATTAAGTTAAAGGGGAAGGGGATTGAAACGGCTTAGTTGGATTGAGTCTTATAAGATTAGTGGATCGATCGCCGATCGATCGTTAGAATAAGGGAAGGTTCTACTGCAACGTTGGTGACTGCCAATAATGTTTTATGATCTATGCTTTTTGAATAAGGGAGCCGAAGAGTTCCAGTGGCAGTAGACCGGGCTTGTACTCGGAAACTTTAAACTGGGCGAGTAGTTCCCACCTGGTTTATACCAGGTCAAAAACTGAGGTAAGACGGCGTTGCGGGGAACTGTTATAAGTTTTTATTCCCTTGTCTGTATAGATGAGGGAATTTTGCTATTTGCGTTTGCACTTCCAAACATCCTTCTCCTCAAAGATCCTTTAACAAAAAGTCAAGCTCCAACAAAAAGTCCCTTGATCGCAGATGCCAATCAAGGGACGATGAGACTCAGAACCTTCTACCGTTTAGCTCTTGTTAGCGCAACTATTTAGCTCCGTCCGGTGAGATAGGAAGGCGAGTAGCCTGACCAGGACTGTTTCACCAGATCCTCTTCTGCCTTCACACTACCAATGTAGTTTCCGGCAGGTAGTGACGGATACCGCTTGTACGGAACCACGTCTTCACCGAAGTAGCGGCTGTACTCTGCGCTGTTAACCATTGTGTCTACCGCAGCCCGTAGACCCTGATCCGCCAGAATCTTGTTGTACTCGCGGATCTCAGCCTGGGTTGCCGGAGCGCGTCCCAGCAGGTGACGGAACAGGAACTCAATCACCTTCGTATTGGGGTACGGGGTGTAGAAGCGGCGTACATAGATGTCCGAGCTAGCCAGAGACTTGACAAACTCGCGCACCGAGATTTCACCGTTCTTCAGCCTGCTTTCCAGGTCAGAGCGACGGATTTCGGACGGCACCTGACCGCTAAACACATCCATCACCTGCACATAGAGCGCGTTGATTACCAGTTCCTTCTCAGAGCCGCTAGTTTCTGGGTTCAGGCGGAAGATGCGGGAGGGTTTACGGCGAGCCGTTCCTACGCCCACTTCGACGGATTGACCGTTGCCGTTGCTAAACGATCGACCCAGTTCCACAAATCTCGGTTTGCTGAGGTCGGGCTGGCGCGCCTGCTTCTCCAGATCAGCCATCGCCTTGCTCATCAGCGGCATCTTTGTGATGTCCATCCGAGTCTTCACTGGCTCAAAGCTAGGCACAACCAGATCATCATTTTGCTTGGTGAGCTGGTTATAAAGCTTCTGCGTGTTCGGGAAGTTGGCGGCAGGCAGTGACGGGAAGCGGCGGTACGGAACCGTGTCTTCGCCGAAGTTTTCTGCGTATTCTGGGCTATTGGTCATCGAGCGAATGAACGCAGCCAGACCTTCCGAAGCCAGGATCTTGTTGTACTTGCGAATCTCGACTTGATCGATCGGGGCACGTCCGAGGAAGTGCTTGGTTCCCAGTTCGATCACCTTCGTATTCGGGTACGGCGCGTAGAACTCTTTAATGTATAGCCGAGACATACCGAGAGCTTCGATAAACTCCTTCAGGTTAATCTCGCCGTTGGTCAGCTTGCTTTCCAGTGCCGTGAACTCATTTTGTGCGACGTACGGTTCGATATCGCGCTCAAAAATATGGCGGTAGGCTGCCCGGATCACGGTGTTTGTCGCAGTCGGATCAAGGGTGGTGAGCTTAAAGGTCTTGGTTTGCTCACGCCGCTTGCTGACCCCCTGGCTGACGCGGAACTGCACGTCGGGTTCGGTACGGGTTTCCTTCACCGCACCCATTTCGACAAACTTCGGCGTTTCTTCAACGTCAATTCGCGTTGCTTTGTCGCTGATGCTGCCCACCCGGTTGGTTCGTAGTGCCAGACCGCCCGGAGTCAGATACCGCTCGTAGGGAATAGTGTCTTCGCCAAACGCCTTGTTGTACTCTTCACTGTCGATAATCGCGTCGATCAGGGCATAGAAGCCTTTCTTCGCGCACAGATCAAAGTAGCTGTTGATTTCCTGACGACCGTAGGTGGGGCGACCCAGCAAACGACGGTGGATGTATTCCACAGACTTGGTGACGTACAGCGAAGTCCAGTAGAGCTTACGGAACAGGTCAGACTTCGCCAACTGACGAATAAACTCCCGCACCGTAATCTCGCCGTTCTCCAGCTTGATTTCTGAAACTTTCAACCGCTGTCCTTCGTAGACATCGCGCCCAAAGACTTGCAGATAAGCCGCTTTGATCACCTTCTGGGTCGAGCTTTCCGAGAACTTGGTGCTGATGCCCTGAGTGCCGCTGCCTCGCTTCGCAAAAGTTCCGGTGTAGCTGGGAATTTGATCCAGCTTGAACACCTTGGGACCCAGCGTTCCCGGAGCGATGCCTTGCGCCCTCGGATTGCTCACCTGGTTGTTGATGCCTGGACCGCGATTGATCAGAATCCGGCGGGTGTCTTTACCAAATGGAGCAGGGCTGGTGCTGGGGTTACGGGTTTCTTTCGGGAAGATCGCACCGAACTGAATTTCCAGCGGATCGTTGCCGGAGCCGTAAACGTGCTGGTCGGGCAGGGGTTGATTGTACCGCGCAAAGGTTGTGAGGAACTGCGGAACCTTGCGGAAGGGTGCGCTGTAGTTAAACAGGTCTTGCTGCGGACCCCAGTTGCGGCACTCCTGCGCTTCCTGACCTAGACCGCGCAGATAAGGAACGGTTTCCTCACCGAAGTAATCCGAGTACTCTTGCGAATCGACCAAGGCATCCACCAGAGCAGGCAGACCACCGTTGGAGACGATCGCAAAATACTTCTGCACCTCTTCCCGCGAAGACGGACCGCGACCCAGGAAGTGACGGAATGCCAGTTCCAATGCTCGGCTATTAATGTACGGCTCGTAGAAGTTCTTGCGGTAGAGGGGCGATTTACCCAAGCGGCGGATGAACCCTTTCATCGAGATATCGCCGTTTTTCACCTGCGATTCCAGATAGGAAATGTTCAGCGAGTAAGCCCGCGTAATATCCCGCTCGAACACCTGACGATAAGCGGCTTTCACCACATCGTTCTTCTCAGTTGCCGACAATCCCGGCTTCATCGCGTATTTGGGACGACGCTCTGCCGCGTTGAAGTAGATTTGCGGCAGTTCCAAGCCCTGTTGATCGCCCGACGGACGCTGACGCACCTTGTTAGAAGGCGTAGGGGCTTTGAATTCGTTGATCAATACATCGAAGTACTGAGTCACGATCGCCAAACCCGCCTCATCCTGACGCAGATAGCCCAGCGCAGCCGCTTTCATTTCTTGCAGTGCCACCAGGGTTGCTTCGCCGGAACAGGCGTTTTCGATAATTTCTCGCAGACCACGGGTGTTGACCGCAATG
>NZ_JACJOR010000405.1:0-5124 GCF_014695615.1 Leptolyngbya sp. FACHB-711 | reverse complement strand
TGGCAGGCTGATGAATGCAAAAGGCTAATAGATGTCCTTTTAATAAAAAATAAGGATAGATAGAAAACAAGGGCAGAAATCTCCTGCCCTCTTTGCTTACAAATTTGCTTAAAAAAGCTGGGTTAAAAATTATACCTTTGGGTCGCTGGCATCCACTTCAGGAACCACATCAGGACGCTGCTTATCTTCCCAACCCGGCGGACGCTTCGAGTTATACCAGGCGATCGAGCCGATCGTAACCGCAGCAATAAAGCCAACAATATAAACAGCTGTAAACGCAAACGGAAAATGAGGTTCTTTTTCTAATGCTTCTGCTGCGGCTTGAAGTAGCACAATCATTTTTCCTTCCTCAATTTTTGAAACACTAGTCCTCACTATAGAGCCAAGACAGGTTAGATTCCTCACCCCTGCTCAGGATTTGATCTCGAAATAGAAAAGTGAGCCTCTGTCCCACGTCCTATTTCTTTAGAGGCTAGCGTCAGGCGCAGGCGCAGGCGGAGCAGGTTCTGTAGGAACAACGACTGGGGGGGGAACTTCGATCGGAGCCGGAGCAGGTTCAGGCTCAGGAGGCGGAACCGTATCAATTGGAGCAGGTGCAGGCGCAGTCGATTCAACAGGGTCAGACTCGACAGGAGCGGCAGGTTCAGGCTCAGGTTCACTGTAGTCAGGCTCACTGTAGTCAGGTTCAGAATAGCTGGGTTCGCTATAGGATTCACCTTGCCAGGAGCTTCCGCCAGAGTTACTCCAGGAGCTTTCGCCACTCGACTCTTCGCTGTAATCACCCTCACCGCTTGCTGCTTCTCTGGCAACCACTCGGCGCGGGTTCACAGGTTTCGCTTTTATCGTGCCGTCTCGTCCATCCAGCTGTGGGACTTCCGGGAAATCTTCTGGCTTGATCTCCTCGGTCAGCGTTGACATGAAGTTATACCAGGTGAGCGCAGCCGTGCTGCTAGCTCCATAGGTGGGGCTACTGTCGTCGTTGCCCATCCACACTCCGGTCACAAGCTGGGGAATGTAGCCGATAAACCAGAGGTCACGCCGTTTTTCTGAGGTTCCGGTCTTTCCGGCGACGGCTCGATCTCCCAGAGTTGCATCTCCGCCTGTGCCGCTGTTGACAACCCCTTCGAGCATCCAGGTCATAATCGATGCGCTGTCTTGATCGATCGCTCGTTCTGGCTTGAACTTCGCTTCGTAAATCAGCTTGCCAAATCGATTAAACACGCGGGTAATGCCGTGCGCTTCAATGTGGTTACCCTTGTTTGCCAGCGTTCCGTAGGCACTCGTGATCTCCAGCAGGTTCACTTCTGAGCTGCCCAACGCCAGCGAATAGGCAGGTAGCAGTTTCGACTGAATGCCCATCTTCGCCGCCATTGCAACCACGGGATCAAACCCAACATCCACCAGAACTTTAACAGCAACAATGTTGAGGGAAGAAATCAGCGCATCTCGCATCGAGACCCAGCCGCGATATCGCTTGTTGTAGTTGCGCGGCTCATAGCCATCGACGACGTACTTCCCGTCCATGTAGGACTTATAGGGTGAAAATCCTGCGGCGATCGCCGTGGAATACACAAAGGTCTTAAAGGTCGAACCTGGCTGCCGCTGTGCCTGAGTAGCGCGGTTAAACTGACTCTTGCTAAAGTCATTGCCGCCCACCATTGCCTTGATTTGACCGTTGCGCGGGTCGACCGAGACAAGGGCTGCCTGCTCAAAACCTTCTGGCGGACCGTAGTTTTCGATCGCCCGATTGACCGTTGCCTGTGCCTCTTTCTGCCACTTCAGATTCAGCGTGCTTTCCACCGTCAGCCCGCCTGCTTCTAGCTCCTCTTTGGAAACCAGATTGGGCAACTGCTGTTGAATGTAGGAAGTGAAATAGGGAGCTGCACTGTTGATATACTTCGGGCTACTGGGCTTGACCGCGATCGGAGCTGCCATTGCCTGATTCTTCTCAGCCAGCGTGATAAACTCGGCATCCACCATGCGCTGAAGCACAATATCCCGTCGCTGCTGGGCAATGTCTGGATTCACCAGAGGGGAATAGACGCTGGGAGCTGGGGGCATACCTGCGATCATTGCCATTTCGCCTAGGGTCAGCTTTTCAATAGGCTTGCTGAAGTAAATCCAGGCGGCATCTGCCACACCATACGCCCCTGACCCCAGATACACCAGATTCAGATAGCGTTCTAAAATCTGGTCTTTCTGGAGTTCGTCTTCCATTTTGTGAGCCAGCATTGCCTCGCGGAGCTTTCGTCCGATACTGCGCTCCTGCCCCAGGAATACAATCCGAGCAAGCTGCTGCGTAATCGTACTGCCGCCCTCAACGACTTCTCCTGCAGTGGCATTTGCAATGGCAGCACGGGCGATCGCCTGATAATCTAAACCGTCATGCTGGTAGAAATCTCGGTCTTCAGAAGCGATAAATGCCTGCTTCAGACGATCTGGTATTTCGCTCAGGGTAACTTTGTCGCGGGTTGCGGGTCCGATTTGCTGCAAGACTGAGCCGTCTGCGGCTTCGATGGTCAGCGTCCCGTTTCTGACATAATTCAATGCCTCGGCAGTATTGGGCATATGTCGCCGAATGCCTACGATCGTCTCTCGTGCAGCTAGCCCTGTGCCTGCCAGCCCTAAGCCCAGCCCTACAACACTCCAAGCCCACCACTGCTGATAGAGCGGACGGCGGCGCGGCGATCGTCGTCCTGAGTGAGGAGCGTTTTCGTTGTTCTCATTGGGCAGGCGATCGGAGGGTTCCGCACCCTTCGCCCGCTCCACTAGGGTTTTCAGCGATGCAAACGAAACGAGCCGCCGCTGGTTCACCGGAGACCCCCCTGATTTAGGCTGTCGATTCGACAGTGCTTTAAGCTTGGTAAAAAAGTCTGTCACGTTGATTCCTCAGTTCCTCACAACCCAGTGCAAGCCGCAAACGATAAGATGCAAACTCTGAACGTTGCAGATCGCCGCATCGATATGCACTTGACTTGCTATTTCGCAGCGAGACATCAGCATAGCCAACCTCTGCCCGACTGCATCAAGGCTCAGCAACACCGATAGGAGTCTGACAGAAAACCTGAAAATCTGTCTGACAGGAGAATTAGGGCGCATCCCACAAGACAAATCGCCTTCATTTCGCTTCATCCAAACTTAATCTGTTTCAGGACAAAGCGCAACCGAGCAAGCTGACCTGCGGATGTTTTTGCTATACTCCGGCGTAACCCAATGCCAGGGCAGTGACCAGCATTCCCAGTACCAGAAACGGCTGCGCGCTTGCTTGATATTTCACGTCATTTTTAAGCGGATCTCGCAGGAAATACATATCCTGAAAAGTGATTTGCGGAATGATCAGCAAAATTAGCAGCACTGCATAAAAGTTTTGCTGAATCGACATTAAATAGGCAGCAACGCCGGACTGAAACACATCAATCATCAGGACGCAAATCCAGGCAGCGGTTGTAATGCCAAACATCACGGGCAGTGACTTCAAGCCCAACTGACGATCGCCCTCTACACTCTTAAAGTCATTTACGATCGCAATGCCCAGACCAGACAGGCTGTAGAACAGCGTCAGCAGCACAATCGTCCAGTTCAGGTCGCCAAACAAAGCATGACCCGTCCACCAGGGCAACGCGATATAGCTTGCGCCCAGCGCATAGTTGCCCAGCCAGCCATTTTGCTTCAGTTTCAGGGGCGGCGCAGAGTAGATATATGCCAGAAACGACCCGCCGATCGCCAGAGCCGTAATTGTGGGGAAGCTGTGACCCGCCCAGCGATCGAGCAAATAGGCAATGCCAATCCCGCCCAGCAGCAGCACCAGAATTTGCGTCACCACCTGGGGAATCGAGATTGCACCAGAAGGAATCGGGCGATAGGGTTCGTTGATAGCATCAATTTCGCGATCGTAAAAATCATTCAAGGACTGCGTATATCCAGTCAGCAATGGACCAGAGAGCAGCATTGCGGCGGCTGAAATCAAAAAGTTTTCCAGCGTCCAGGTGTAATGTCCCGAAGAGGCTGCCCCACAGACCACGCCCCAGATCAGGGGAATCCAGGTAATCGGCTTCATGAGCTGGAGCCGGATTTTCCAAATCGAGGTTTCTCCGGGCTGTGCGCCTTTCATGCCCAGAAGTTGTCGAGCTTTCGCACTGCGATTGGCTGCGCTGTCAGTCTCTAGAGGGGCATTTGAGGATGAAGCTTCGGGAGGAGAGGTCGGTGATTCGGTCATAGCGGTTTTTTCAAATCACTGCGTCTGATTGCGTTAAAAGATTAGGAGACAGCCTCCTAGCCTACCTTACTATTGTGCCGCCTCAAATCACCTTTCCAGATTAAGGACGGGGCGAAGGAGCCGGGACAGCCGGAGCCGGACTGGGGGAAGCAGTCGGACTGGGGACAGTCTCAGCCGGAGGGGTAGGGGTTCCTAAAATGCTGGTGCTTCCGGTGTCAAACACCCCTGCAACACAGGCAATCATGAGCGTTGCCAAAGTTCCAATCAGCAGAGCTTTCCAGCCCAGATCAGCAATATCTTTGCGGCGAGAAGGAGCAAGCGCAGTCGTGCCACCAACAAAAATCCCGACCGAGGGAATGTGAGCAAACCCTGACAGCGCATAGCTGACAATCAGCAGGGCACGATTATCGAGCTCTCCTGTCTGTACCGCCGCCGCAAGTGCCTGATAGGGCGGAATTGCCGTTTCAAACAGTCGCCGTCCAATAATGACAGAAGATTGCCACAGCTCGTTCCACTCCAGCGAAACGCCCGTTAGCACAGTGAGCGGCAGGAAGAGTGCGCCCAAAAGATTTTGCAGCGTGATCACTTGAAATACTCCGCCGATCGGGGCAGGCAAATTGCCCAGCCAGCCAAAGAACTGGTTAATCAGCGACACCAGTCCCAAAATCACAATCAGCACGGCCGCGATCGCCACTGCCATTTTCACGCCGTCTAACGCTCCGACGATCGCCGCATCCATCGGGCTAGTTCGTTCGATCGGCTCCCCTGCTACCGTTTCCGATTGATTCATGCCGTCTGCCTGAAGGGTTGCCATTGCCCGTTCGTCGGGAACGCCATCGGCAGTAAGCGGAATCTCGGTTTCGGGAACCAGAATCTTGGACAGCACAAAACAAGCCGGAATTGCCATG
>NZ_JACJOR010000404.1:0-29656 GCF_014695615.1 Leptolyngbya sp. FACHB-711 | reverse complement strand
GTCGTCTTAACATTTAGCCTCTACAAACTCGCAGTTACCGACCAGCAGGATAGCTATCAGGCACTCTATTGGGGCGGCGTTACGGGAATTATGGCTTGGTGGATGCCTAACCCTGGTAACGGAACTAGCAGCGTCAATAGCACTCAAAATGGTTCCCAATCTGATCTAATCCAACCTCTACCCCCTGCAACTGCAAAAGCAAACGGTAAACCGCCGATGCAACCATCCGTAAATGTACAGGCTTTGCCGCACAAAACGGCTTAATTAAAAGGAAATTGAGCGATCGAAAACGCAGGTAATTTCCGAGATAAATTTTGCAATTCCGTACTTTCTCGGATTGATTTTGCAATCAATAAAAAGTCAATTAAGCGCGTGGAAATCGTGATTTGTTTTCCTTGAAAATAGTGTAGGTTGCATACAGTAACTCTGTTATTTTATTGCAACGCGGAGTCGATTTCCATGAAGCATATTGTTTTAACAAGGCTCCTCCCCGTGGCCCTGACCGCAGTCTCTCTTCCCCTGGTTGCAGGCAACTTTTCGTCTGCAAGTGCGGCTTCTTTGTCCTTTAGCGTCAGCCCGTTTACAGGCGATCCTGCCAAAATAAACTTCACGCTAGACGATCAGGCAGCCGGAGCTGGAAACATTCAGTTCAAGGTGGATGTCGATCGAACCGTTAATCTCGCAGATCTGCGGGGAATTTTCTTCAACATTAGTGATGATTCGCTTTTGAAGAATCTCACCATAACTGGAGCAAACGTATCCCAATTTCTCTTTGATGCCGGTAAGGTGAATGAGCTGGGTAACGGAAACAACCTGAACGGTGAGGGTAGAAAGGGTGAGAAGCAATTCTTTGATGCCGGTGTTGAGATTGGTACACAAGGAATTGGTGCCGGTGATGACATTCAATCGACAGTCTTTACCCTCTCTCATAAACTGGGTCACAAGTTAGATCTGTCTCTGTTTACGAATCAAAGCTTTGGGGTGCGCGTTCAAAGCGTCGGAACGAATCGTGAGGGCAGCAGTAAGCTGGTGGGAACCGCTCCCATAACTCCGACCCCAGCTCCAGCTCCGGCTCCAGCTCCAGCTCCGGCTCCAGCTCCGGCTCCGGCTCCAGTTCCGACTCAAGACTCGACTCCAGCTCCAGCTCCGGTTCCGGCTCCTTATATTCCTCCTGTCGTTCTTGTGTCGCCACCTCCAGCCCCACCTGCGAAGGTTCCCGAACCAGGTGTGACTACGGCGATCGTTCTAAGTGCGATCGGAGCAGCCAAACTATTGAAGCGCAGATCGGTTGAGTCGATGCCAAGCCATCAGGAGGGCTAAAGCACTCGCACCGATTCTTGATTGTGCATACCGAGATACAGTGATTTTTATTTTTTCAGGGTGCAGTTTACCTGGCAGATTTAATTCAATTTGTGTAATGCATGAGCCGTGCTAACTCCAAGCACGGTTTTTTAATCTAGCTCATGACTGGTTGGGGTAGCGAAATTTTGCGTCAGCGCGACAATCTCTTGAAACTGAAGGCGATCGACCAGATCACTCAGAGTTTGGGCAATTGCAGTTTGGTCTTCGCGCAATTCAAATTCTGTTAGCGTGAGCAGGCGATCGAGCCACTGGTGATTTCCCCATCGGTCTTCAACAATCAGACTGATTACTCACAACCGTACGAACCGTAACCCGTCAACTTGCTGTAAATTTGATCGCGTTGCCAATCAGGTTAATTAAGACCTGCCGCAGTTTCCCTTCATCTGCCTGGAGATATTCCGGAACATTCCCATTCTGCTCAAAAGTAAGTTCCAGTCCTTTTGCGTTTGATTGCAAAAGCTGATATAGACTAAAACTATTTTCGTTTAATGTTGTTCTACCTGCTTCAATCTTTGACATCTCTAAAACGTCATTAATCAGCATCAGCAAGTGTTCACCGCTGCGGTTAATCATTTGGAGCTGTTCGAGTTGGGCATGGCTAATTGCTGCATCGCGAGTCATAATCGGTGCTCCTTCAGGGAGATCTCATCCGATCGTTATTTGTACTGCTCCTCTAGCAGTTTAACGCTGGCATAAATTGCATCAATGTGAGGGGTTGGCGTTTGGGTCAGCCTTCCCAGTTCGGCAACAGACCCGACGATCGCGTCTACTTCGGTTGGTCGTCTGGCTTCGATATCTTGCAGCATAGAGGTTTTGTGTGCCCCGACTTCTTCTGCGCCCTGAATCCGCTGCTCCAGGGAAATGCCGAACTCTACGCCCAGCTTTTCAGCGATCGTCTGGGCTTCCTGCATCATGGCTCGTGCCAGATCACGGGTGAGGGCATACTGACAGATTTGCTCTAGGGTAGCGCGCGTGAGGGCACTGAGGGGGTTAAACGCCAGGTTACCCCAGAGCTTGACCCATAGCTCATTGCGAATCTGGTTTCGTACAGGAGCCTTTAAGCCTGCGTGCCGGAACGTTTGCGCGAGTTTTTGCAGCCGATCGCTCTTGGAGCCATCTAGTTCGCCCAGGGTAAACCGATCGCCTTTCAAATGCTGCACCACACCGGGAGCCGCCAGTTCTGCCGCCGGATAAACAATGCAGCCAATCACACGATCGACCGAAATATTTGCCTCGACTGTTCCGTCAGGATCAACTGCCCGAATCCGGTAATCTGCATAAGGGGTGTCCAGCTTGCGGAAATACCACCAGGGAATGCCGTTTTGTGCGGTGACGACGATCGTTTCCGATCCGTAAAGGGCGGGCAATTGGGGGGCGATCGCAGGGACACTCTGGGTTTTTAACGCGACGACGACGATATCCTGGGTTCCTGCCTGGCGAATGTCCTGGGTCGCAAACACTTCTTTCACCGCTTCTTCGGTTCCATTGGGCGATCTCAGTTTTAGCCCGTGGGTCTGGATCGCTTCCAGGTGCGCCCCTCGTGCGATAAGGGTCACTTGTTCTCCGGCAAGTGCCAGCTTTGCACCCAGATAGCCGCCGATCGCACCCGCCCCAACAATGCAGATTCTCATGGTGATTTGCCCTCTGCGCTTAGATTCAGCAGTTCTGCCATTTTGAGTCGTTGCAGCTTCCCGGTTGCTCCACGGGGGATCTCAGTCAGAAGGTGAAATTGCCGGGGAATTTTGAACTCTGCCAGATGTTCGGCGCAATAGTCGCGCAGCTCTTTCTCGCTCGCCGTCCGATCGCCCTTAAGCACCACTGCCGCATGGATATCTTCGCCCAGCATTTTATGAGGAACTGCAAAGGCGATCGCTTCTGCCACTGCCGAATGACGCAGCAGCAGGTTATCGACCTCAAGCGGAGAAATCTTCTCGCCGCCCCGGTTGATCAGCTCTTTAATGCGCCCGGTCAGGGATAAATAGCCCTCTGGATCAAGGTAGCCCTGATCTCCCGTGCGAAACCAGCGGTTGGTGAATGCTTTGGCGTTTGCCTCTGGATTATTTTCGTAGCCGTCTACGACATTTGCGCCGCGAACCACCACTTCCCCTAGTTCGCCGGATGCCAGGAGATTGCCTGCCTCATTCATAATTCCGACTTCAACACCGTGACCATAGCCGACTGTGCCTGCTTTGTGTGCTGCCGGAGGCATAGGATTCGAGGTCATCTGATGGGCAGCTTCGGTCATGCTGTAGGCTTCCAGCACGGGCGCGTTAAAGGTCTGCTCTAGCCGCTCCAGGATGATCGGCGGGAGCGAAGAACTGCTCGATCGAATAAATCTGAGGCGGCTGGCGGCGATCGCCTCTCGGTTGCGCTCTGCCCGTGATAAAAGAAGCTGGTGCATGGTGGGCACGGCGGAATACCAGGTTGGCTGAAATTCGGTCAGAATGCTCCAAAACTCCATTGCGTTAAAGCCATTCGGACAGATCACCGTACCGCCGGATGCCAGGGTAGACAGCATCGAAGCGACAATGCCATGCACATGAAACAGCGGCATAATGCACAAAGCGCGATCGGCGGCGGTGAGGCCGTAGGTTCCGATAATATTTGTCGCCGAGGCTGCCAGATTGCGATGGCGAATCGGAACTCGCTTCGGACGGCTGGTAGTGCCACTGGTGTGCAAAATCATTGCTACGTCTTCAGAAACGGCTAATTCCGGCGATTTTGCGGGTCGAGCGGCTCCTCCAGTTTTCTCAAAGGTCAGCATTCCGTCTGGGTTTGCTGTGGCTTTAATCAGCAGCATCTCTGGCAGGACAGACGACCGCGCAGCTTCGATGCCGTCATTAAGGGTAATCAGCGCGGCTGCCTGCGTGTCTTCATAGTAAAAAGCAAATTCTTCAGGCTTGTATTTCGGGTTGAGAGGGGCTGCTGTGCCGCACATTGCCGCCGCCAGATACGTGATGATCATCTCGACGCCGTTGGGCATTGCAATCACAATCCGATCGCCTCGACCGATGCCAAACTGGTTCAGCGTTTCTACCAGAGCAACGACGTGCTGCCGCAGTTGGCGATAGGAAATGCCGGGAGAATTGGGCGCAATCAGCGCGATCTGGTCATCTTCACCAAGTAGCAAATCGAGTAATGTTGTAGATGGAGGTAGCGTTGCAGTCATGAAAGGAATTGCAAAAAGATTGGGCGTTGCGGGAAAATACGATTGATTGTATCAGCTTGATTCAAGACAGAAGCCTGAGCTTGAGAGCTTTAAAGTCCTCTAGAAAGTCCTTTAACATTAAGGGATTGAGGCAGCACTCAGGAATTGGGGCAACCATGCCGCACCTCGGATACTCACCAACAATTCTCCTGAGCCGTGATTGTGACGATTGCTGCTCGACTGTATTAGCAAAGTGCCCCTTTAAGAGTAGATTCGTGTATTTAATATCACCTTCTAATGCTTAACAATTACGTAGTTTCTACTCCTCTAGAGGTATTTTTTCCGGGTGTGGCTCCCAGCTAAAATAAACCAAATCCTCAATGGGTATCCTATAAGTGCAGTTAAGAAGGATGTGCAATTTAAGGATCGGCTGAGATACACTCTATCTCCATTTGCCTTTCAACCTGTAGTCCCTGTTTTTGAACGTTGATCGAAGCATCTACGTTTATCCTGGCAACATTAACCGCCCTGCCAGAATGTCTCTGTGGAACCCCTGTGGATCGTGTTAGGAGATTCATTTTCCCAATGACTGCAATCACTCCCCAATTCTCCGATGAGGAGCTTCAAGAGATCTGCAATATCTCTGATGTTATCTCCTGTGAATGTCCTGCTTATCTAGTTGGTTTGCTCCGAGAAGTTCGGAAGTTTCGCTACTACACTGCCAATTGTCCGAAAGAAGAACCTCAAGCCCTCGAAATTCATCAATGGCTTGAAGGCGAAACGTTGCACGTTGAACGGTTGATGTCCGAAATTATCTACAAATTCATGCAGCGCGAAGGCTTGCTCGATGAAAACGGACAGCTCGTTCCACGTCTTTTAGCCGATCGTGCGTATCAGGCAGCTATTAAGCAGCACGACAGCGCAGGTTATTACTAGCAATCGATTGCCGTTTCACTTGCTGTTTCACTTGTAGACTCATAGATTAAATTCATAAATCACTAGGCTCCTCGGGAACAGACGCGAAACCAACGGAACCCATAGCTCTCCAGGTAAATCTCGCGAGACGCGCCTTTTAACGGTTCATAGGGGCAGTCGCCTAACAGTTCCAGCCAATGGTGATCGTTCTCCGGCAGGTTCTCGGGCGGACTGTTTCCTGGCGGACTATTTTCCGGCGAACTGCTTAGCGTTACCGTGCAGGGCTGACTAGAGAGATTGTGAAGCGCAACTACCGCACCCTTCTGCCACTCGCAGCGGTGGGCAAACACTTGCGGCTTTCCCGTATCCAGGATTTGCCACTTGCCCCAGCCAAATTCAGGACATTCTTTTCGCATCCGAATTGCCCGCTCCATCCAGTTGAGCAACGATTTGGGATCGCGCCGCTGATCCATGACATTCACGGCAGCATAGCCAAATTGCCCCTCGGAAATCACAGGACGAATCAGTTTCTCGCTTGGCGCAGTGGAGAATCCTCCATTCGGTGCGTCCGACCACTGCATTGGAGTTCGGGTAGAATTACGCTCATCGAGCGATAAATCTTCGCCCATGCCAATCTCTTCGCCATAAAACAGCACAGGCGTGCCGGGCAGGGTCAGCATGAGGCTGTAGGCAAGCTGAATCCGCCGGATGTTGCCCTCCACCATTGGCGGTAACCGCCTGCGAATGCCGCGATCGAAAATCCACATCTGCTCGCGATCGGGCGCAAACTGATCGGCAACTTCCTCTTGTTCAGCGGGGGTGAGTTTATCGAGCGACAGCTCATCATGATTTCGCACAAAAATTGCCCATTGTCCGATCTGGGGAATCGGCGGCAGGGACTTTAGCGCATTGACCAGCGGAGCGGCTTCCTCGCGCACCAGCGACAGCATCATCTGCTGATTGACGATAAACCCAAATAGCATCTGCATTCGATCGCCATTGCCAAAGTATTTGGGCATTTCCTCAATGCTGATATTTGCTTCTGCCAGGACGATCGCATCGCCGCGCCGCCAGGAGAGAAAATCACGAAATTCGCTCAGGTAGGTAAAAGGATCGGTTACATCTGCCTGGTCTTCCACGCCCTGTAGCTCAATCAGATAAGGTGCAGCATCCACCCGAAAACCTGACACACCTAACTGAAGCCAGAAGCCCATGATCTTGCAGATTTCCTGCCTCACTGTGGGATTGGCAATGTTGAGGTCTGCTTGATGCTCATAAAAGCGGTGATGATAGAAGGCTTGTGCCTGTTCTTGATACGTCCATGTGGTCGATTGTCGCCCTGGAAATACGATGCCTTCGTCTGCGTCCTCTGGCTTTTTTTCTTTCCAAACGTAGTAATCCCGGTATTTTGATTGTTGATCACTGCAAGCTGCCTGAAACCACGGATGTTCGGTTGAGGTATGATTCACCACCAGATCGACAATCACCCGAATGCCGCGATGATTTGCCTGCCGCGTAAATTCAACAAAATCGCCTAATGTGCCCAAACGCGAATCGACATTGTAATAGTCAGTCACGTCATAGCCGTTATCACGATTTGGGCTGGGATAGAACGGCATTAGCCAGATACAGGTAATTCCCAAACCTGATAAATAATCAAGGCATTCAGTCAGTCCTGGGAAATCACCCACACCATCTCCATCACTATCCCGAAAGGTTTCCACATCGAGACAATAAATGATGGTGTTTTTGTACCATAAATCCAGCATAAGCCTTACAATACCTACTCACTTGATTCAAACTTACAGAGCGGACAAGGAATTTTTTGTGTACGCCAATGTACACGCCAAAAACCCTTTGCCTTTAATCATTGAACGACAAGTAAACCCTAAGTACTTCATTTCGGGTTGGTGCATTCCTTCCGGCTAGCCAGATTGTATCTTCTAATATTGAATTGTTGATGTTGAATTGCATCTGCTTTGAAGAAGATCCTGCGATACAGCCGCTAACGATATCGATCGCAATCCTATCCGATCGTGCCCCAAATCTTAGACAATCAGAGAGTTGTTTTATTGAAGCTGAAGCTGTGACTTCGATCGCCCGTCGCCTAGAACTATACACGCTCAAACGTCCTCAAGAAGTGTTGCTGGTTTATGCTGAGATTGAAGGAGAACTGGATGAGATCGCCATCTTTAAAGGGTTTTCGAGTTCGCTAATGCGTCCGACTGCCTACGATCCAGAGGTGCCTGTTTTACCAGAAAACGCGACGATTACGGCGATCGATCGATTGTATGGACCCTTTAACCCACAAAATCCTCGATACATTGAGCAGGGGCGATCGCTAGCAGATATAGAAGAATTGTTGGCGGAGATCGGGCTATAGGCTACCTCATTCCTCAATAAGTTAAACGCTTAAAGTTATACGGTTATACCTACGCAATTAGCTCACAACCGATCGGGTATAAATATTTGCACTGATTTCTCCGGATATACTGAGGTATTTTCAGAAAGAAATAGCATTCTTAGAGACTTAATCTTGCAGTTTAATTTTTAGAGGAAAGAGCAGTCAGAATTCGATCGCTGCTTTGTTCTAAATCTTGGTTGTCAAGATTTTGGTTGTCAGGATTTTTGTTATCAAGGTGTACGAAGCTAACGAAACAAATCCGGTTGAGCAGTAGTCCGTGCTACCAGGAGAGTATCTGGCTTGTGCAGGTTCGATCGCAATTAAGAATCAGGCAGCAATGGGTTGGATTAAGCAGGTCATTTGCAGCTTTGTCCAACAGGATTTCAACGGAATTTGATTCCTATTGAACGCAATTTGGCGCAATGTAAGAAAAACTAAACCGCGAGGTGAATTTCCTCCTGGCGGGCAACCGTGTTATTCTCCGCTTTGAGTGTGATGTATGGAGTGGTCTTTATGGTTTTATCGTCTGTACCGTCTGGAAAAATATCGCCTCCTGTTAACTTTGCTCTATCCAGCACTGGCTTGAATTGGGGAGCGATGACCCTTCCAGCCAAGTTGTTTGGTACAGATGGAATCCGAGGCAAGGTGGGAGATTTGCTTTCGGCGCCGCTTGCGCTTCAGGTGGGCTACTGGGCAGGGCAAGTGCTTCGTCTGCATAGCAGCAGTCACGGTGCGATCATCCTAGGTCAAGATTCCCGCAACTCCAGCGATATGCTGGCGATGGCCCTGTCCGCGGGTTTGACTGCTGCCGGACTAGAAGTGTGGAATCTGGGCTTGTGTCCCACCCCTGCTGTTGCTCAGCTGACCCATGCCACGGATGCGATCGGCGGCGTAATGATTTCTGCGAGCCACAATCCGCCCGAAGATAACGGCATCAAGTTTTTTGGCGCAAACGGCACAAAGCTGGCAACCGAACTGCAAGCAGCGATCGAGTCTGCTTTGCGCGGCGAAACAGACTGGGGCACAGAAGCTCTCTCCTCATCCTGGGGACAGCACTACCATCGTCCTGAACTGGTGAAAGATTATCTCGCCTCGCTCCGGCGTCCGCTGTTGTCCTACCCGAATCTGTCGGGTCTGAAGATTGTTCTCGATCTGGCTTGGGGTGCGGCGGCTCAGGTCGCTCCGATCATTTTTCAGCAAATGGGCGCAGAAGTGATTAGCCTCCATGCTGAACCCAAAGGCGATCGCATTAATGTTAACTGCGGCTCGACCCATTTGGAATCGCTCAAAGCTGCCGTTCTGACTCATAGCGCAGATCTAGGGTTTGCGTTTGATGGCGATGCCGATCGCGTCATGGCAGTAGACAGCACAGGTCGCACTGTAGATGGTGACTACATTTTGTATCTTTGGGGTCAGGCGTTGCGGCAGGCAAATCAGCTTCCCAATAACCTGATCGTTTCCACGGTGATGGCAAACCTCGGCTTTGAGCATGCCTGGAAGAAGCAGGGCGGATCGCTGATTCGGACGGCGGTAGGCGATCAGTATGTGCAGGCGGAAATGCTAAAGCAGGGTGCCATGCTGGGCGGCGAACAGTCAGGACACATTCTCTGTCCTCACTACGGCGTCTCGGGCGATGGCTTACTAACGGCTCTGCATCTGGCTTCGCTGATCAAGCGAGCGGGCACTTCGCTCACAGAACTGGTGGATCAAAGCTTCCAGACCTATCCCCAGATTCTCAAAAACGTGCGGGTGGAAGACCGGGAGCATCGGCTCAACTGGCAGCAGGACGACACACTTCAGCAGAAGATTGCTCAGGCAGAAGCGGTAATGGGCGATCGGGGTCGGGTGCTGGTGCGGGCATCGGGAACGGAACCTGTGATTCGCGTCATGGTAGAGGCTGAGAGTGCAGAGCTGACTCATTATTGGACGGAGGCTCTGGTGGCGGCGGTGCAGAAGTATGTGGGGTAGAAGGGTGGATGAGTGGAGCGGTGAGGAAATGGGGAGATGACGGAGTGAGGAGATAGGGGGAGGACTCCGTTTGGTTTCGGCGATCGGGTAGAATAGCTCAGCAGCAGTTCACCGATGCGAAGGCGTTCCCCTTGGGGTAATCACAGTTCTCTACATTGTTTTAGGTTCCCTATTTCTGCATGAATCAGCTCAACAACGCTCTGACGCTCTTTTTTAGCCTGCTGGTTGAAGCGATTCCGTTCCTGCTGCTGGGGGTGCTTTTTTCCAGTACGCTGCTGCTTTTTGTAGATGAGCGGCGGTTAATTCAGCTTGTGCCGAAAAACCCGCTGCTAGCAGCATTTGTGGGCAGTTTGATTGGTTTCCTGTTTCCGGTGTGCGAGTGCGGGAACGTTCCCGTAGCGCGACGGCTGATCGTGCAAGGTGCGCCAGGAGCAATGGCGATCGGCTTTTTGCTGGCGGCTCCGACGGTGAATCCGATCGTGTTTTGGGCAACATGGACAGCGTTTCGCGATCAGCCGGAGCTAGTGTTTTTGCGGGTGGGCTGTTCGCTGCTGATTGCCACGGTGATTGGCTGGGTGTTCAGTACGCAGGCAGATTTGCGTCCGCTGATGCAGCCTGCGATCGCCCGTGCGATGCCCGTTCCGTCCGAAAAACCCTCAAAAGGCAAAGGCAAGCATCAGGACAACAGTACGCCAACGCTGCTCCAGTCCGGCACGTTCATTCTGGGACAACAGGAGCAGCCTTTTCGTTTAGACGGCAATCTGGCTGCGATGGCTGCACTGCCAGAGAATCCTGTTTTGTCAAAGCCCTTTGCCGATCGCCTGCGGCTGATGGTAGATAACATTATTCAAGAATTGCGCGAACTGGGTGGCATTTTGATTTTGGGAAGTGCGGTAGCGGCGATCGTGCAAATTGCAGTTCCGCGTGAAGTGGTGCTGGGGCTGGGACAGGGGCAGGTTAGCTCGATCGTGGCAATGATGGTGTTGGCTTGCATAGTGTCGATTTGCTCGACAGTGGATTCCTTTTTTGCGCTGTCGTTTGCCTCGACGTTTACCACTGGATCGCTGCTGGCGTTTCTGATCTTTGGTCCCATGATCGACTTGAAGAATATTGCGCTGCTGCTGTCGGTGTTTCGGACAAGGGCGATCGTTTACCTCTTCTTGCTGGCGGGGCAAATGACGTTTCTGATAGCGTTGCTAGTAAATCTCTACGTTAGCTAGCCCTGAACCAAAGCTAGCCCTGAACCAAACTTTTTCTGTTGCAGACGTTTTCTCTTTTCCGATTGATATGACCCTAAGTTCAAAGCCGATCGCTCCTCGCTTGCTCTGGCTGCAACCCCTGCTGGATGTGCTGGCAATTCTTGCTTGGGGTGCGCTGCTGCTAAAGTATTGGCTGACTGGCAAAATTAACGTGCTGCTGCATCCGGGCTATATCTGGCTGGCATATTCTGCCGGATTTTTTCTGGTGGGATTGGGTCTGTACAAACTGGGGCAGTTTCTCTGGCGAATGCGTCGCTCGAATCGGCTTAGACCCACGGCAATGCCCGCTCACTTTTCCCTGTTTCCGCCGGGATGGAGTAGCGGCTTACTGTTAGCTGTCGCACTGTTTGGCTTGCAGTTTACGCCCCAGCCGTTTGCCAGCGATGTTGCTCTTAATCGAGGCGTAACTGACACGCTGAGCATGACCCGATCGCAGCCCCAAGCCTTTCGCGGCAATAAGCGTCCCGAAGACCGATCGATCATCGAATGGGTGCGAACACTGAATGTGTACCCCGAACCGGATGCTTACAAAGGGCAAAAAGCAAACGTCGATGGATTTGCGATTCACCTGCCCAGCTTGCCAGATGATTATCTGATGATTTCTCGCTTCGTGATTACCTGCTGTGCTGCGGATGTGTATCCGGTCGGTTTGCCTGTGAAGCTTGCTGGCAGCCGTGCCGCTTACCCCGCAGATCAGTGGTTTCGAGTAGAGGGCAAGATGATTACAGAGACGATCGACAATAAGCGGCAGCTTGTGATCCAGGCAGAGCGGCTTCAGGCGATTCCTAAACCGCAAAATCCCTACGACTACTAATATAGCGATCGAGGGGTTGATTAGGACAGAATATAGAGGTATCTCTCCTCACTCAACACTCCTGTCATGCCGAGTCCCTACAGCGATGACCTGCGTCAAAAAGTGCTCGATGCCATTGATATCGGATACTGCAAAACTCACGTCAGCCGCTTGTTTAACATCAGTCGCAACACGATCGACTTATGGCTCAAACGACGGGAGGAAACGGGTTCGGTTAGTGCCATTCGCGCTTACCGACGGGGTCCTCAAGGGAAGATCGCCGATTTGGAGCAATTTCGAACCTTTGCCTCTGAGCATGGACATTTGACCCAGAAGGGGATGGCAGCGCAGTGGCATGAATCGATTAGTGACCACACCATCAGCAAGGCCCTCAGGCGGATTGGTTTCACTCGTAAAAAAAGAGCGATGGCTATCAAGAGCGGGATGAAGCGCAACAGCAAGCCTTCCTAGCTCATTTGCAAACGTATGCAGCAGAACAACTGGTTTACGTCGATGAAGCAGGGGGGGATGACACGGAAGACTATGCCTACGTTGGTATGCTCAATCTGAGCGGGTTGAGGCATTGAAGTTAGGGCACCGCACCCAGCGGGTCAGTATGATTGCTGCTTGGTGTCATCGTCAAGTGGTGGCACCGCTGACCTTCAAGGGTTACTGTGATACGGCTTTGGTGGAAACCTGGATACAGCAATGTCTGGTCGGGCAGTTGAAGCCAGGGCGAGTCGTCGTGATGGATAATGCCTTTAGACACCTGTCCTAACCAACCCCTCGATTGCTATATTCCTCTTCCATCATATACGGAAGGAATAATTAGACTGGAAGAGTAAATGTACTTGGTCTGGCTCAGTGATGGTTGACCCCCGTGCGGCTCGTCCTACCCTGCGATTTGTGGATGAGTATTGTGAAATGTACGCTGACTTATTTCCTGAAGTGCGGAGCTTCGAGTCCTTCAAATACCTGCACGTCGGGATGATCTCAGAGCTCAAGCGCAAGACTTTACCTGCCATTGCCAAAGTTGTTGGGTTAAACAATGAACAAGGCTTACATCACGTGTTGACGAAGTCTCCCTGGTCGGTTGCTCGATTGCGACAAACTCGACTCAAGTTGATTCTGGAATTGGTGAATGAGCAAAGCATGATATTGCTGATTGATGAAACCGGAGATTGCAAAAAAGGCAACCACACCGATTACGTCAAACGACAATACATTGGCAACGTGGGCAAGAAGGAAAATGGAATTGTTGCGGTCACTGCTTACGGGCTATTTCAGGGCATGATCCTACCGTTAAGCTTTGACGTCTACAAACCCAAGGAGCGACTCAAAGCAACGGATGACTATCAAAGCAAACCGCAAATTGCTGCCCGAATGATTCGACAATTGCAAGCAATGGGATTTCACTTTGAACTGGTGCTGGCAGATAGTTTGTACGGTGAAAGCAAAGTCAACTTCGTGAATGTGCTAGACGAGTTGAAACTGCCCTATATTCTGGCGATTCGCAGTAATCATGGGTTGTGGTTGCCTCAGGAAGAGGAAGTTTATCAAGAGCCTTGGCAATGCTTTGAGCGCACCTTTAGCAATGGCACCAGGGAAACACGCTACATGGCAGAGGTGATTTATGGCAAACGTCGTCGCAAGCAATATTGGTTATTGACGACAGACCCGCAAACGTTACCGGACAACTCCACCTCGTTTCTCCTGGTTGCTGCGCCAGCCATCAAACTCAAGGAGATTGGCGACCACTATGGCTTTCGAACTTGGATTGAGTATGGACTCAAGCAGAGTAAAGATGCTCTGGGTTGGGCAGACTTTCGAGTGACCGACTACAAGCAGATCGAGCGGTGGTGGGAGATTGTCATGAGTGCCTTCACGATGGTCAGTCTATTTGCCGATGCATTTAACCGAGAATGTCCCTTGTCGCATCAGGTGTTTACTCAACATCCGTGGTGGGACAAGCAACGGGGATGGAAAAACCTGCTCAACAATTTGCGCTTGGTACTTGAACCGTGGATTGCTTTCAACCGGCTCAAACGCTGGTTAGGTGTATTTCAACTGCCAAGTCTGGTGCAAGGATTTGCCCGATTAATTGAGCAAGTGCAGCAGTTTTATTGCCCAGTGATTCACGACTTACTGCTGCGCCGCATCCTATTTAACTCTGCGTAAATGATGGAAGAGGGATATGCTGTTGAAGGCGCAGTCATTATTTGAAGATTTGAATCATCCATGCACCCACTGCTGAGATTCCGTGACGAAACGCTTTTGCAGCAAGCCCTGACCCATGACTCCTATGCCAACGAACATCCCGGCGAGCAGGACAATGAGCGGCTGGAGTTTCTGGGCGATGCCGTTCTCAACTTTTTAAGTGGCGAGTATCTGTATGAGCGTTTTTCAAACTTGAAAGAGGGTGAACTGACTCGCTATCGGGCTGCCCTGGTGGATGAAGCACAGCTCGCCCAGTTTGCCATCGCGATCGGTCTAGCTGACAGAATGCGATTAGGCGAAGGCGAAAGCGAAACAGGTCGGCAAAAGGCAAGATTACTGAGCAGCACTTTTGAAGCTGTTGTGGGAGCCTACTATCTCGATCGCCAAAAACAGCTCAGAATGCTACGTCCTCATATTCACAATCTGTTTGACGGAGTGCCGTTTAGAGTGCTTTCAAGTCGAGCAGATAAACATCCTAAGAGCCGCCTTCAGGAATTAGCCCAGCTCAAATTTGGAACGCTGCCTCAATATGTTCCGAAAAGAATTGGAGGAACTGATCATGAACCCCTGTATAGAGCACGGGTGTATATCGGAGAGCAAGTTTTTGGTGAAGGCAGGGGAGGCAGTAAAGAGGCCGCAAATACACAGGCAGCAGAAGATGCACTGAAACGAATTGAAGATGGTTTGCCGTGAACAGCTTTAGCGAAGCCGTATAGTCGGGTGAGATCCAGCAGGGGAATTCTAAAAAATAAATACCAGCTTAATCTGCCAATTGTTCTCTTCACGAATAATCTGAATCTCGCGAATAAACTCCCGGAAATAAAATCGGCGTTCGGCTTCGGATAGATCCAGCCAGAATTGGGGGATTGAAACCACTTGAGCGATCGTTTTCAGGTTCACTGGAGGCAATTGTGCCAGCTTTACCTGGAGATTTGCCATTTCGGTTCGCAGTTTGTAGGCGCGAAGGTCAGCGGTTTCTGAGTCCAAAATATCTTGCTGCACCAGAGACGGCAACTGTTCGAGGATGGCTTGTTTGGCACTGATCTGGCCTGAGATGCCTTGCTGAATACCGTCAATATCGGGAAGGGGTGCGGTGTTTACTGCCTGAGGGAGATCCTGACAAACGCGATCGATCGTGCGTTCCAACACTTTCTGATAAGGAATGGCGCGGCATTTGGGCTGATGTTCACAGTTCACCGGACGCAAATACAGATATTCCGGGTGAGCGCGAGTTGCTTTGACACGGCTGATTTTCATCGCCGATCCGCAGTTGGCACAGGTGACGAGTCCCGACAGTGATCGCGGGGCACTGGCAGAGCGAGCAGGCATTCGCCGATTGCGCCGCAGCAGGCGATCGACCTGAGCCGCTTCGTCTCGTGACAAAATGGGCGCGTGGGTATCCTGCACCGTTTCTCCGTTGTGGTAGCGCAGATCGCCGCGATACACCGGGCTGGTTAGCCAGCGTTTTGCCGTGGAAGCCGAAATTTTTTTGCCGTATTTCTTTTGCAGATAGCGCACGCTGCTTCGCAAAGAGCCATAAAGCAAAAAGTGCTCAAAGAAATCTTTCACCACGGGAGCCGTACTGCGATCGATCGTGTAGCGGTCTTTGCCACGCCGATAGCCGTAGGGAGCTTTGCCGGGAGGCGGCAGGGTTTTGATGCGATTTTGGGCATGACCCCGCTTCAGCTTGCGGCTAGCATGGCTTTGCTGAACCGTTTGCAGCAGATGCAGCACATCCGATCGACGTAGGGGCTGATCGACTGATCCAATGGGTTCTGCGATCGCAATCAGAGGAATGTCAAGCTGCTCAAATTCCCGTAGGCGCTCGCCCACCTCTTCTACACTGTCGCCCAGTTCTTCCAGATGACGCACCAGCACACAAGCGACCGTTTCAGTTTGACAATCGCGCACAAGCTGCTGAAGCTGCGGTCGATTGCTTTCAGCGGAAGCCTGTTTTGCGCCCCCCAAATCCTGATAGATGCGATCGATCGTTCTGCCCCAAATCGCTCGATCGGGCACTGCCTCAAAGAGTGGATCGGTGTAAGCGTAAGCCAGCACGATTCCAGAGTCGATGCTTGAATAAGCGGTCATTGTGGCTTTTTATCGACTAAAACAAAGCTCTTTTAGCGTCTGTGTACAAGTCGTGTTGTGTACAAGTCATGCTGTGTACAGAGTCGTGTATAGAGTAGCCAAAATCGGGAGGAAAAAGAGCGATGCGAAGCAGTTTTTGCTTGGAGAAAATTAGGTACAGCACAGCGTTGTGAAGCTTCAACATAAAATTGTTCCTTCGAAGAATTGATTGAGCGTTAAGCGATCGAGCAGAAAACTTAAGAAAGTTAGAACTTCTTAACTTGAACTGCGTCTTACCCCGCCAACCTGCGAAAAATCTGGATTTGCAGGAATAAAACCCCTAGAATTATCAAATGATCTTGCGCGGATAGATTATGAGCTCCACCCTGCATCCTTCAGACGACGCTTTTCCTTCTAACACTCTGACCGAGGCAGAATTTGACGATATGACGGTTGATAGTGCCTCTGATTTATTTTTGCGTCATCGACTGCGGATCGTGGAGGATCTGTGGGAAGCAGTTTTACAGCAGGAATGTGGTCAGCAGTTGGTCGATTTGCTGCATCAGCTGCGATTGATTTACGCGAAAAAAGAAGGCGTTCAAGAAGCGATCGAATCCTCTGCGCTAAAGGTTATCGAAGCCCTGGATTTAAACGAAGCAATTCGGGCTGCCCGTGCGTTTGCGCTCTATTTTCAGCTGATTAATATCGTTGAGCAGCACTATGAGCAGCGCGGACAGCAGCAGCAATATCGAGCTGCCTACGAGCAAGCTGGGGGCAGATCCCTGGTGTTTAACGCAACTCCTTCAACGCTCGAAGATGCAGAGTCAAACGGCAGCAACCTCCACGCTGACCTGCTGGAAAGAACGCTCCATGATTCTTCAGAACGTCGCGAAGCCGTTACCCTGCAAGGACTGCTGCCCCGCCTGCGTGCCCTCAACGTGCCGCCCCGCTTGATTCAGCAAATTATTGACAACCTTGATGTGCGATTGGTCTTCACCGCACACCCCACGGAAATTGTGCGCCACACGATCCGTGACAAGCAGCGACGCATTGCCAACATTTTGCGGCAGCTCGATCGCGCTGAGGAAAATCTGAAGGTGGTTGGGTTGTCTTCTTCCTGGGAAACCGAGGATTTGCGCGATCGACTCACGGACGAAATTCGGCTCTGGTGGCGGACGGATGAGCTGCACCAGTTCAAGCCGACGGTGCTGGACGAGGTAGACTACGCGCTGCACTACTTCCAGGAAGTGCTGTTTGATGCGATTCCGCAGCTTTATCAACGCTTCAATCGATCGCTCAAAGCCACGTTTCCCGATCTGCGTCCGCCGAAGTACAACTTCTGCAAGTTTGGCTCCTGGGTCGGTTCCGATCGCGATGGCAACCCGTCTGTCACACCAGAGATTACCTGGAAAACGGCTTGCTATCAGCGAAACCTGGTGCTCTCGAAGTACATCAACTCCGTCAAAAACCTGATCAACTTGCTGAGTATGTCGCTGCACTGGAGTGATGTGCTGCCTGAACTGCTGGAATCGCTAGAGCAGGATCAGGTTCAGTTGCCAGAAGTGTATGAGCAGCACGCAATTAAGTTTCGCCAGGAACCCTATCGACTGAAGCTGGCATACATTCAAAAGCGGCTGGAAAACACGCTGGAGCGCAGTCAGCAGCTTTATAACAGCGATTATCTCCAGGCAAAAGCGATCGAGGAAACGCCAACCACTTTTTATCGATCGGGCACAGACTTTCTGGCAGAACTCCAGCTCATCCAGCGCAACCTGAAGGAAACCCGGCTAGACTGCCGCGAGATGGATCATCTGATTTGTCAGGTGGAAATCTACGGCTTTTTCCTGGCCCATCTCGACATCCGGCAGGAAAGCAATCGCCACTCGGATACGCTCACTGAAATTATTGACTACTTACAAATCCTGCCAACTGGCTATAGTGATTTGCCCGAAGACCAGCGGATTATTTTTCTTGCAACTGAGCTGCAAACCCGCCGTCCGCTAATTCCGAGCGAGCTGCCTTTTTCGGAGAAGACCAAGGAGACGATCGAAACGCTGCGGATGGTGCGGCGACTTCAGCAGGAGTTTGGCACTGATATTTGCCAGACCTACATCATCAGCATGAGCCATCACGTCAGCGATTTACTGGAAGTGCTGCTGCTGGCAAAAGAAGCCGGGCTCTACGATCCTGCAACGGGAACCGGAACGCTTCATGTTGTACCGCTGTTCGAAACGGTCGAGGATCTTCAGCGTGCCCCGGCAGTGATGCAGCGTTTGTTTGAGCTGCCGTTTTACCGGGCTTCTTTGTCAGGTGACTATGCCGGACGCGAGGCGGAATCGTCTAATCCGGTGAAGCCGCTTCAGGAAGTGATGCTAGGCTATTCCGACAGTAACAAAGATTCGGGTTTCCTCAGCAGCAATTGGGAAATTCACAAGGCGCAGCAGGCACTTCAAATGATTGCTGAACAGTATGGCGTTGCCCTACGAATCTTCCACGGTCGCGGCGGTTCTGTAGGTCGGGGTGGTGGTCCCGCTTATGACGCAATTCTGGCACAGCCCGGACGCAGCATTGACGGACGCATCAAGATTACTGAACAGGGCGAAGTGCTGGCATCAAAATACAATCTGCCGGAACTAGCACTCTACAACCTGGAAACCGTGACCACTGCCGTGCTGCAAGCCAGTCTGCTCAAGAGCGGCTTTGATGACATTGAGCCGTGGCGCGAAGTTGTGGAAGAGTTGGCGGATCGATCGCGCATCCACTACCGCAAGCTGATTTATGAACAGCCTGACTTTCTCGACTTCTTCCTGTCCGTGACGCCGATCGAAGAAATCAGCCAGCTTCAAATCAGCTCTCGTCCGGCGCGTCGGAGTGGTGGGCAAAAAGACCTGACGACGCTGCGAGCAATTCCCTGGGTGTTTAGCTGGACGCAAACCCGATTCCTGCTGCCCTCCTGGTACGGGGTGGGAACGGCAATTCAAAGCTTCCTGGAAGAAGAACCCGAAGAAAACCTGAAGCTGTTGCGCTACTTCTATTACAAGTGGCCCTTCTTTAAGATGGTGATTTCCAAGTGCGAAATGACCCTCTCCAAAGTTGATTTGACGATCGCCCATCAATACGTCCAGGAACTCTCGCCCCCGGAGGATTTAGAGCGATTTGAGCGCGTGTTTGAGCAGATTGCCAGTGAGTATCACCTTACCCGCGATCTAGTGCTGATCATCACCGGACATAAACGGCTGCTTGATGGTGATCCCGATTTGCAGCGATCGGTGCAGCTGCGAAACAGTACGATCGTGCCGCTGGGCTTTTTGCAGGTATCGCTGCTGAAACGGCTGCGTCAGCACAAGTCTAGTTCTTCGGGCGTGATTCGATCGCGCTACAGTCGGGGCGAACTGCTGCGCGGCGCACTGCTCACGATCAATGGCATCGCCGCTGGAATGCGAAATACGGGCTGATTAGTTTGGGGTAAAGGTTGGGCTAAAAGTTGGGCTGATTTGATTTTGCTCTGACTAGAATGGAACTAGTTTCACGATCGATTCAGCCCATTTCAATCCATCTCAGATTCAGCTATGAGCAAGTCAGAAGTTCGAGGGCTCGTCAACGAAGTCAAAGCGCAAGTGAGCATTCTGGCTGCTTTTATTGCACTGATGTGGGGCTTAGAGATCATTGATACGGGGCTGAGTGGCTTGCTAAATCAGTTTGGGATTTTGCCGCGATCGATCGTTGGGCTGCGGGGCATTGTGTTCGCGCCTTTTCTGCACGGCAACTTTCCCCATCTCATCGCGAATACGGCTCCGTTTCTGGTGCTGGGCTGGTTGGTGATGCTGCGCCGCACAAACGATTTTTTTGTAGTCAGCGCGATCGTCATGCTGATCGGTGGGCTGGCAACTTGGCTGGTCGCTCCACCTTTTACGCTGCATATTGGCGCAAGTGGCGTGATTTTTGGCTATTTGGGGTTTCTGCTGTCGCGGGGCTATTTTGAGCGGCGAATTGGCTCGATTTTGTTTTCGATCGTCGTTGGGCTGATGTATGGCGGTTTAATCTGGGGCGTGTTACCGGGAATGCCCGGAATCTCGTGGCAGATGCACCTGTTTGGCTTTATTGGCGGCATTGTAGCGGCACGACTGCTGGCAGAACCGAGAGCAAAACGCCGATCGTCCAGGGATTTTTGAGGGGATTGCTGCAAGGTTTCCTTAAAGATTACCGGATCGCAGGTATCGCCTCTCAAGCCCCTTCTCAGCTGCCAAAGCGGAACTGCAAGCTCTTGACAAACAAATAAGAATTATGATGAGGAAGAGCAGTGGTTAAGCTGTTCGATCGATCGCGTCAGTTATTGTTGAGCCAGTTTTTGTGAATATTTCCACAACTCCCGATCTGCGTAGCCTGTTTCCGTTCAAACTCGATGACTTTCAAGAAGAGGCGATCGCCGCGCTGAATGCGGGAGAGTCTGTGGTCGTTTGTGCCCCAACCGGATCGGGAAAGACCCTGATCGGGGAGTATGCCATCCATCGAGCACTGGCAAAGGGCAAGCGGGTTTTCTACACCACCCCGCTCAAAGCCCTTTCTAACCAGAAATTGCGTGACTTCCGGGATGAGTTTGGAGCCGATCGCGTCGGTTTGTTGACAGGAGACTTATCGCTGAATCGGGACGCACCGATTATCGTGATGACGACCGAGATCTTCCGCAATATGCTCTACGGTACGCCGATTGGTCAGGTAGGAACTTCGGTCATTGATGTGGAAGCGGTGGTGCTGGACGAATGCCACTACATGAACGATCGCCAGCGCGGGACGGTGTGGGAAGAGTCAATTATCTACGCGCCACCTGGAATTCAGTTGGTTGCTTTGTCTGCCACGATCGCCAACAGTGATCAGTTGACCGACTGGATCGATCGGGTGCATGGTCCCACCAAGCTGATTTATTCGGACTTTCGCCCGGTTCCGCTTCAGTTTCATTTCTGCAATCCGAAGGGGCTATTTCCGCTGCTAAACGATAGCCAGAAGGCAATTAACCCACGACTGAAGCCTAAGGGGGGCAAACCTCGCGGACGGCAGGAGGCTCCCTACATCGAATTTGTGTTGGGTCAGCTTCAGCAACGCGATATGCTGCCTGCGATTTATTTCATCTTTAGTCGGCGAGGCTGCGATCGAGCGGTGGAAAACCTTAGCCATCTCACGCTGGTCAATGACCGAGAAGCGGCAACACTGAAAGAGCAGATCGACGCATTTTTAGAGCGAAATCCAGAAGCCGGACGGGTAGGACACATCGAATCCCTTTATCGCGGCATTGCTTCGCACCATGCGGGCGTTTTGCCTGCCTGGAAAGGACTGATTGAAGAGCTGTTTCAGCAGGGCTTAATCAAAGTCGTGTTTGCAACAGAAACGCTGGCAGCCGGAATCAATATGCCTGCCCGAACCACGGTGATTTCCAGCCTTTCTAAACGAACCGATCGCGGGCATCGCCTCTTGAATGCCTCCGAGTTTCTGCAAATGGCAGGACGGGCAGGGCGACGCGGCATGGATCTTCTGGGTCATGTGGTTACGGTACAAACTCCCTACGAAGGCGCGACCGAGGCGGCGTATCTGGCAACATCAAAAGCTGATCCGCTGGTGAGCCAGTTTACGCCCAGCTACGGCATGGTGCTGAACCTGCTGCAAACCCACTCGATCGAAGAAGCGCAGAATCTGGTCGAGCGCAGTTTTGGTCACTATTTAGCAACGCTGCATCTAAAGCCCCAGCAGCAGGGCATTAATGATCTGATTGCCGAAATTGAGCTTCAGCGATCACAAATTAAAGAACTTAATGCTGACCTGGTGGCGCAGTACGAAAAGCTGAGCGATCGGTTACGGGAAGAGCGGCGGCTCCTGAAAACTTTGCAGCATCAGGCAATGGAAATGCAGGCGGATCAGGTGGCAATGGCGGTTGCTTTTGCCGTATCGGGAACGCTGCTGACGCTGAAAACTAAGCAAATGTCTGTGCCTTTGCCTGCCACGCTGGTCATGAAAGTGCCGGGATCGGGACAGTTCCCCTATCTAGTTTGCTTAGGGCAGGATAATCGCTGGTATGTTGTCGCTGTTTCCGATGTCATCGGACTCCATGCCGAGTATCCGCGTCTGTCGCAGGTTGATCGCCTTACCCCGCCCGAAGATTTGCCGCCGAAAGTCGGTTCGATCAAGCGGAGCGACGAAAATACGCTGGCGATCGTCCGTCAAATCCCCGTGGTTGACTTAGAACAGGATGCCGCTCCAGAAGTGGAAGAACAGCAGGCACGGGTGACAGCGATCGAGGAGCAGATGCAAAATCATCCGTTGCGGAAGCTGGGCGATCCGGGCTATCTGATCAAGCGGCAAAAGCGCATCTGGAAGCTGGAAGAAGAGCTTGAAAGTCGGAAAAGCAAGTTTGCTCAATATTCTCAACGCTACTGGCAGGAATTCCTGAATTTGATGGAAGTTCTGGGACACTTCGGCTGCCTGGCAAACAACAAGCCAACGCCGCTCGGACAGGTTGCCGCCGCGATCCGGGGAGACAATGAGCTATGGCTGGGGCTAGCACTCGCATCGGGCGAACTGGACAGGCTGGAACCCCATCACCTTGCTGCCGTCTGCGCTGCCCTCGTCACCGAAGTGTCCCGTCCCGATAACTGGACTCGCTACGAGCCTTCCGGCGAAATCGGAGAGGCACTCAGCGAAGTCTGGAGCGTGCGGCGAGAACTGCTGAAGCTTCAGCGTCGCTACCAGATCGCCTTCCCCGCCTGGCTGGAGTCTGACTGGATCGGGCTAATCGAACAGTGGGCACTCGGCATCGAATGGCAGGAGCTTTGTAGCCACACTACCCTGGACGAAGGCGACGTGGTGCGAATTTTGCGGCGAACCGTAGACTTCCTTTCGCAGGTTCCTCACGTGCCGTATATCGCCGATGAGCTGAAGCAAAATGCGCGTCGCGCCATTCAGTTGATCGATCGCTTCCCCGTGAACGAAGCTACAGACTAAGCGGATGTGATGAATAAACCTCTTACAGGAAGGATTTAGGGAGCACTGCAGCTCCTCAACCAACCCCTAACGCTGCTGCTGCTGATACAGCACAATCAAAAAGCTCACGCCCAATAGTCCCAAAATCATAATCTGGGGCAGATACCGCTGAAACCAGAGCGAAAAAGACGCGGGACGAGCCGATCGAACGGGCTGAAACGGCTGGCGATCGTCATGGTAAAGGGTACATTCCCTGGCGTAGGGACGCTGAGGATAGTTGCAGGTGTCGTCGGCGTGATAGGTGCAGCTATCGCAAAGATACTCAGACCCAATTGCCTGATGCAAGGTAATTCCCGGATGTCCATGCGCTTTTAGCGTGGTTCGGCAAAAGGGACAGGCGATCGCCTGGGGATCAACAGGCTGATTACAACGAGGGCAAGTTGGCATCAGAGGCAAAGCGGCGAAAAGTTTAATCGAAACTTATATCGAAACAAAGCAAAGGCAGGGCGAAATTCTGAAACAGTCCAAAAGGGCAAACTCAGCTTTAGTTCATCTTCGCCTATCCTCAGCCCAATTGCCCAGGCGAGAAGCGATCGCCGTTGGGTTTTCAAAGTCTCCCCTCGCTCTTTGAGAGCGGTAGATGAAAAGCCTTTTAGAGCGGCAGGTCAAAAGCTGGGGAATTTAGGAGGCAATGCAGCTATCTTCTGCAACTCCAAAAACCGCTTTCAAGGATACCGCTTTCGCACCTGATACCGAGCCGCTCCCACAATTTCCTGATTGCCTGCTCCCATTGCTTCTGCAAAGCGAGTGTCGGTCTGCTCAAGGACATCCGCAGGAACGCTCTTCCAGGCTTCCATGCTCTCCCAGTGAATGACGGCAATCACTTCATCAAGCTGGTCAGGGCTGATCCAGACTTCCTTGCGTAAAAAACCTGGGTACTGCGAGAGGATTGCCGTCCAGATTTCATCATCTTTTTGCACAAACTTTTCTCGAAGCTCCGGCATGACGCGAAACTTCAGCCATTCAATTACCATGCCTTTTTCATCCTGCATACGTCTCTGGATCTTTTCGTCATTCTACAGTTTGAGAGTTCGGGGAATACGGTAGCGTCAATGTTCGACCGGGTGGCAAATTTGCCAGAATAAAGCTACGGGCAAAAATGCTCTCATGGCTTCCTGCAAGCAGACGGTTTGCTTGTTGCGCTTCTGAGAGCCATCAGCCAGATTTCACGATGGGCAGCTTACTGTCTTCTAGCTAGCCTCTTCAGGCAGACACCAAGGAATCAGCATGGACAATAATCTTCTGAGAGAATTGATTGCGATGGGAATCAATACTACGTCCCAGGTTGCCGACAAACTGCGGGAGGTGAGCGACCAGCTTGTCAAGGACGGTCGAATTGACCCGGAGCAGGCAGCCCATCTGGCAAATGAAATTATGCAGCAGATCAAGTCTGAACAGACGAACTGGGAAGCCCAGATGCAGCGACAGCTCCGCAATATGCTCCAGGATCTGGGTGTGCCGCGCCAAAATGAAATGGATGAACTGCGCGGACGGCTCGATCGCCTGGAACGACAGGTGCGCGATCTCGAAAATCGGCTTTGGCGATAGAAATTTGCGATTTTGAGCGGGTTTGCCAGGGCATCAAGCAGTAAACTGAGGGATGAGGCTGAGGAATGTGCCTGATTGATTATTTTTGGTCATTCCGTTGAAAAAACCTGAGAAAAACAGGAGGACTGCTTTGCGAGAAATTTTGATTAGCTTCGGCGTGATGCTGGCGTGTCTGGTGATCATTGTTGCAGCTCAATTGACAAACCGAGGTGCAGAGGCAATTGCCGTGCCCGCATCCAGCCCAGTGAACGCTCCGACGATCGCTCAAGTTTCAACCGCCCCTTCTGTAACTGCCCCTGATACGATAATTGCTATGGCTGACGAAAATCTGGCGAATGAAAATCAAAACGTTGTCACGACGCCTTCTGGCTTGAAATATATTGATGAAGTCGAGGGCAGCGGCGCGACTCCTGAAGCAGGGCAGACGGTGTACGTCCACTACACGGGCACACTGGAAAACGGCACGAAGTTTGATAGCTCCCGCGATCGCAACCGTCCTTTCTCGTTCCGGCTAGGTGCAGGGCAAGTGATCAAAGGCTGGGATGAAGGCATTAGCACGATGAAGGTGGGCGGTCAGCGTCGTTTGATTATTCCACCGGATCTGGGCTATGGCGCAAGAGGTGCAGGGGGTGTGATTCCGCCCAATGCAACGCTGATTTTTGATGTGGAACTGCTGAAGATCGGCTAATTGCCCTCACGATAAAATTTCCAGAAATCCTGATCAACTCAAAACCATTGAGAAAAAAGAGAGGCGTTCGATCGAGCGTCTTTTCTCTTTAAAGGGCTTCGTTTAATCGGCTTCGTTGAGTAGGATTAGTCGATTGCTTGCTACGATCGCGTTGGAGCCGCCAGATTTCTAAAGCGAGTAAACTGAGGCTCAAACAGCAGCTTTACAGTGCCCACGGGACCATTTCGGTGTTTGGTGAGGATGACTTCGGCAATGCCGCGATCGGGCGTATCCGGGTTGTAATACTCTTCGCGGTACAGCATCATCACGAGGTCGGCGTCCTGCTCGATCGAACCACTTTCTCTGAGATCCGACATCATTGGGCGTTTGTTCGTTCGTGATTCAACCCCACGGCTGAGCTGCGACAGGGCAATAATGGGAACCTGCAATTCACGCGCCAGGCTTTTTAGCGATCGCGTCATCTTAGAAAGTTCCTGCACCCGGTTATCGCCAGAGCCTTCCATCAGCTGCAAATAGTCGATCAAAATTAAACCCATTGCTCCACCCTGTTCGGCTTGCAAGCGGCGGGCTTTCGATCGCATCTCAGTCACGGAGATATTCGGCGTGTCGTCAATGAAAATTGGCAGTTGAGACAGGGTGCTGATAGCGTGTCCCAAAGGCTCCCATTCAGTTTGGGCAATGCGACCCGATCGCAATCTGCCGCTCTCGACCTGTGCCTCGCTAGACAGCAGACGATAAACAAGCTGCTCTTTGGACATTTCCAGGCTGAAAACGGCGATCGGCAGCTTGTGAAAGGCGGCAATGTTGCGGGCAATATTGAGAACAAAGCTGGTTTTGCCCATCGAAGGACGACCCGCTGCGATGATCAGATCCGATCGCTGAAAACCTTGGGTCATGGCATCTAGATCGTAGAAGCCGCAGGAAATTCCGGGCAGTACCAGACCGAGCGATCGGCTTTCAATGTCAGAGAAAGTGGAGGTGAGGATGTCTGATGTGGCGATAAGTGCCTGAGTGGGGCGAACCTGGGTGATGTTAAACACTTTTTGCTCTGCCTGATCGAGGATCTTTTCGATCGGAGAAGCAATGTCGTAGCCCAACTGAGCCACTTCGGTTCCCACATAAATCAGCTTGCGGCGCAGATACTTATCCATCACAAGCTGGGCGTACTGATCGATATTGACCGCGCTGACCGTGCGATCGACCAGTTCGGCTAAGCGAGTCTGTCCGCCAATTTTTTCCAGCAGTCCGTGGTCATAGAGCCAGGTGGTGACGCTCATCAGGTCGGTGGGTTTGCCCTGGGCCTGGAGCGTGGTTGCCGCCCGATAGATTTCCTGATGGGCACTGATGTAGAACGCTTCGGGACGCAGGATTTCTAGCACTCGCCCGATCGCTTCCGGGTCAAGCAAAATTCCGCCCAGAATGGCTTCTTCGGCATCAATGTTTTGGGGCGGAACTCGATCGCTATAGCCTTGAAAGTTAAGTTCGTGCATCAGACCCGACATGGAAAGAACGCTTAGCAGGACAGGGAAAATCAGTACTTTCGTACTAAGTCAGCTTGGTACTCAGTATTCTATCCTTACTCGGCTCGCCTGAATGCGATCGATCCGCAAATTCATCAAATGTCTGTTTACTCCGTGTTAAACAGCAGAATATCAAACAGCACAAAACAAGGGGCTTTAGCCCCCCGTCTGCACCAGTCATGGCGAAACTTTGGAATCGCCCTACCGCAGGGGAACCACCTGAATGTCGATCGTTGCTGTGACTTCGGGGTGCAGCTTGATGTCGATCTTGTAGGAACCCAGCGTTGAGATGTCGGGAACACTGATGCTGCGGCGATCGATTTCCAGACCCAGATTGCTTTGCAGCAGATCGACAACTTCCTGTGCCGTCACCGTACCGAAAATTGCATCGCCTTCGCCCACCTGCTTTGAGATCGACAAACGGCTGGATTTTTCCAGGGTTGCCTTTTGGGTTTCTGCTTCTTGCCTGAGCTCGAGCAATCTTTGCCGCTCAGCTTCTCTGCGACGCTCGACCTGCTTGAGAATGCCGGGAGTCGTGCGGACTGCAAACCCCTGTGGCAGCAGATAGTTCCGGGCATAGCCGGGAGCGACCTCTACCACATCGCCTGCCCGACCTAATTTGCTTACGTCTTGATTCAAGACCAACTGAATACGCTTTGCCATAGCCTTTCCTGTACGCTTGCGGTACGCTCTATTCCGATTAAAAGATTGCCAGCATATCATCGTAGCGAACTGAGACAACCGATCGCAAGTTATTTTTGAGCAACTTTGAGCCACGCGCTCCTAATATTCTCCAATTTGTCGCCCTATAATGCTCTAGGTATCAACGATCGCGCCCAACAAGCTACACCCAAAAACTTGGCGTTTATCTGGCAGTGCCCGCAAAGATTCACTCAATTCGCAGGCAAAGACAATTCGCAGGCAAAGATATGAGTACAACCATTAAGCTGGATGCAAATCACCTAAATCGGCTGGATCTCTCGCCCGCTCAGACGGTGATTGAAAAATGGATTACAGACGGGTCGATCGGCACTCAGGGGCAGCAGATTTGCTTTGAGATTGACTTTCCGCGTGAGCCAGAAGATCCGCGAGAGCTGTCTGAGGTCCCAGAAGTGCGCCTCTGGTTTATCCGGCTGGATGCTCGCTATCCCTGGCTACCCTATCTACTGGACTGGGAAGCAGGCGAACTGGGACGCTACACGGCGATGCTGGTTCCGCATCAGTTCAGCCCCACTGAGGGAATTCAGTTTAACCCGGAGGCTCTGGAAATCTTTGTGATGGGAAAGGTTTTTGTGCTGATCGACTGGCTCCAGCAGCAGGGCAGCTTTAACCGCACCAAAGTAAAGTTTCTGACGCAGATGGTGGGCTATGAAATCGACGATGCCTTCTTTGACCTGATTGGCGCGTAGGCCAGAACGGATCGATCAGGAAATAATTTCAATCAGGAAAGAATTGTTTTGGAGACAATGCGCGTCTTCTTGCGGTCGGCCTCGGTCAATTCCTCCCCAGACTGAAGGCGGGTTGCGGTTTCTTGCAGAACAGTGGCTGCGCCCTGATCGCCCATTTGCAGCGCGGTTTTTGCAGCGGACTGAAGCAGAGTTGCGGCTCCAGCTCGATCGCCCTGCTGGAGCTTGCTTTCAGCGATTTGGGTCTGGCGATATTTTGCCAGTGCCAGAATGTGCTGCTGCACCTGATCATTGAGCGCGGGTTGATAGTTTTGCTGGGTCATTGCCTGGATCGGAATTCGTTCAGACTGCAGCCCTTCTGCCCCAATCAGTGGATCGTCGTAGCGCACCTGAACCTCGGCGATTGTCTCTGTGCCTTCGGGCAGCGTACCGATGTAGAGGTTGGCAAGAACCACACGCGGCACGTCAATCATTAAATCGCCTAATCGAACAACATACTCTGCACCCTGCGGGGTCACGGGCAACTCGATCGTGTCGGGAATGACCTGGGCGATCGGTTTGAGTTCTGCCAATCGCACCTGGGGCTTGAGGGTTAGCAGCAAATGGGCATTGGTCAACCCGATAGACTGCATTCGGGTAAACAAACGGCTAAACTCGCTAACGGCGGCTTCGGGCTGCTGAATGTAAGAGAGCGTTCCGCCTGCTGCATCGGCAATTTGCTCCAGCACGTCTTGATTCCAGCGATCGCCAAAGCCAAGGGTATTCAGGGTCAGGTTGTAGCTTGCAGCCAGGTTTGCCAGTTTCAGGCAGCGATCGTTATCACCGTGCTCGTTTTCCCCGTCGGTCAACAAAAATGCCTGGGAAATTGCGTCTTTTTTGCCTTTTGCAAGTTCTTCGATGCCGAGCCGCATTCCTTCGTCGATCGCCGTGCCGCCGCTGGCTTTGATGCGGTTAATCTCAACTTTGATATCAGCAGGATGATCGATCACCTGATTCGGAATTAGCACTTTGGCTTTGTGATCAAACACAATGACCGAAAGCCGATCACCCGGAGACAGGCTATCCACAATGCGATGCGTCGCTTGCTTGACGGTTTCGAGGGGTCGCCCGTTCATTGAACCGCTGTGATCCAGGATCAGGCAAAGGTTAAGCGGAGCAGTTCTGCCGATCGATTCGGGCAGGGCAGACAGGGAAACGGCAAGCTGTCTTTGGTGGTTTGCCTGCGCCAGGTTGAGATGGGCATCGCTCAAGGCTGCCTGTAAACCCACTCGCATAACGATCGCTCCTGGAAATGAAGAGGTGAGGATAGCGGTTAAAAAAGGTACTTCA
>NZ_JACJOR010000403.1:0-15176 GCF_014695615.1 Leptolyngbya sp. FACHB-711 | reverse complement strand
GATCGACAAGGCATATCCCGGTCACGCAAGACGGGCAGCAATGGCGTTCTGGAGTGCCCTGCCCCAGTTCAACTACACGAAATTTGTGATCGTGGTGGATAAGGACATTAATATTCGCGACCCGCGTCAGGTGGTCTGGTCGATCGCCTCCAAGGTTGATCCGGGACGTGATGTGTTTATCCTGCCCGACACCCCTTTCGACTCCCTCGACTTTGCCACCGAAAAAGCAGGACTGGGCGGACGGATGGGCATTGATGCTACCACCAAAATTCCGCCGGAAACCAATCGCTACTGGCATGAGCCGCTTCAATCTGACCCCGATACTGCCGCAATGGTTAATCGACGCTGGGCGGAATACGGCTTAGCCGATCTGAAACTGGATGAAGTGAATCCGAATCTGTTTGGCTATGACATTCGCTAACCGCTGAAGGGATTTTGGAGCAGTGTTCTAGTTTCTACATCGCCTTCTAAATCCCCCAACGCTGGGGGACTTTGATCCTTTGGCAGTTCCTTAGAGAGGAGCGAATTCATGCTGCAATTCAGCAGTGCCCGGTCTACTGGAGCGCAGGATTTTCTGAAAGTGAACTGTCTCTTTTGAGCCGCCGCTCTTTAGAGTGGATGAGAATCGATCGCGCAACGGAAGGGGACAGAACCATGTTGAATACAATTTTTGTCAACGCAATCTTGATCAACGCCTGTCGTCGCCAAAGCATTGATGGCTCATATCGAAAAGCTTGAAATAAATAGCGCAGAGCAATTAGATTACTCCGGCGCGATCGACTCACTTCCGCCGCTCTTAACCCCAGATAAAAATATAAGTTGCTAAAACTCTGGTTTTTGAGGGATTGAATTGACTCAGTAGCTTCTGTAAAACAGCGATCGAGAATCCGCATGCAGTTTCTTTCGATTCCCTTGACATTGGTAGACGCAGACCCAGGTGAAATGCGATATAAAACTTGAACTTGGGGAACACAAACAAACGAATAATGAGCAGCAAGCCGGAGCCACATATCCCAATCTTGCGAATTGCTCAACGATGCATCAAAGTTTCCAATTTCCGAGAATGCCCGCTTACAAATGAGCGTATTGGAACCGTTTTCAATGAAGTTCATTAACAGCAGTTTTGCATAAACATTGCCGCTGTGTTTCGCATGGCAGCCTTTACGATAAAAGCGATCGGCTTCGTCAATATAATCAGTCCAGCTATAGGCAACTGCTGCTTCCGGGTGAGTTTGTAAAGCATGAAGCTGCAACTCTAACTTCTTCGGCGTCCAAACATCATCTGCGTCAAGCAGTGCAATGTAATCCCCAGATGCCTGCTCAATACCACGATTTCGAGTGGCAGACGAACCCGCGTGTTCACAGGAAAATACTTTGATGCGAGGATCGGAAAAACGCTTCGCAATCTCTAACGTTGCGTCTTTTGATTCATCATCAACGATGAGCAGCTCAAAATAGGTGTAAGTCTGGATTAAGACTGATTGAATTGTTCTTTGAATTGTTGCCTCAGCATTATAAGCCGGAATCACAATTGAAATGAGCGGAGGTGAAATGGAAGGAGGATTAATCATTGCTCTACTAACTCGCAATTGAGTTTATCTTGGTTTATTAGCACCGCTATTTCCCCGGAGATAAATTGGACTCATGAGAATGCTGAGATACAGTTCCATTTCGCAAGCAGCAACTATATCTGTTTTGAGCTGAGCGCGATATTTGAGAAAGTGAGAAATGAGCTTGTGTAAATCTTTCCCTAAATAAGCAAACAGCATGAAGGGTTTTTGCCACGGTTTGAGGCGGCTCATGCGAATCACCGATCGCGATAATCCAATCCCGCGTAAACAAGCTGCTAAATAGGCTTGTTCGAGTCGCCAAGCGGGAATTTTATGCCTCACCTGCATCTCCGGGTTGTACCAGATTTCCCAGCCCGACCGCTGAATATAGTTAAGTACTTCGGTATCTTCTCCCGCTAACATCGAACCCTGTACGCGGCCCACTAGAGCGGTCGTGCCCGGTACAGCTTGTAACCAGGCGTTTTTTCGCACGGCTAATCCGGCTGAAGGCGGCAACATTCGCTTTGACGGTTCATAACAATAAGCCTGATTGCCTCGTTCCACGATCGCCAGAAATGATTGAATTCGCTTGAAATTAGGCGGCGGGGCAACTTCAAATTCACCGTGAATCTGGCTGCCAAACGCGCCTGCCTGAGGATGGCTTTGAGCAAACTGATAGGCAGCAGCCACCCAGTGTTTATCCGGCAAGTTATCGTCGTCCAAGAATCCAATCAGGTCGCTCTGTGCCTCCTGAATAGCAAGCTGTCGGGCAAAGGCAGCCCCCTGACGTGGCTCAAGCACATACCACAGCGGACAGGGAAAATCAGAAGCTTGGTAGTCGGCAATCACCTGAGCGGTTCGATCGCGGCTGTTGTTATCTACCACGATCACTTCCCAGACTAACTCTGCAGGGACTACTTGCAATCGAAGACACTGCAACACTTCGGGCAATCGCTGTTCGCTATTGTAGGTCGGAATTGCGACTGTGAAATTTACCATAAAGCAGGAGCAGGATTGGATGAGTGGAGGTGTCCTTAAGCATTCCCGGCTTTGAGGTAATCGGAACTTTATGTAGAACTCTGCGATTTGTTACGGCTTCTCAGCGATCGCCAATCTCGTTGCAGACAAATATTACAAATCAAGCAAATCGTGTAAATAAAATGTTGTCAAATCAAACATTCTATGCTTCTGGAGAGAATCAAACTTATCCTCATCCACCTGCCGTTATACATCCCTGAGGAAATGTATTACAAAATATTGCGACGTGCCTAAGAATATGAACTAAATGCCTGACAATAAATCGGGAAGATGACTGAGGATAGACCACTGAGGGGCTAGTAATCAGACACCTTTATTTCAGGCACCTTTCTGGTGTACGCCAGTATAAACATTCCTGGTACATTTTGCTTTTTGGAGGAATCCATCAATGAGTATTGTCACGAAGTCAATCGTGAATGCTGATGCTGAGGCTCGCTATCTCAGCCCTGGTGAACTGGATCAAATTCGTGGTTTCGTTACCTCGGGTGCACGTCGCCTACGGATTGCTCAGGTTCTGACCGAATCTCGTGAGCGCATCGTGAAGCAAGCTGGCGATCAGCTCTTCCAAAAGCGTCCTGACGTTGTTTCTCCCGGTGGCAACGCATACGGCGAAGAAATGACTGCAACTTGCCTGCGCGACCTCGACTACTATCTCCGCCTCGTCACCTACGGAGTCGTTTCCGGTGATATAACCCCGATCGAAGAAATCGGTATCGTGGGTGTTCGCGAGATGTACAAGTCTCTGGGTACTCCGATCGATGCAGTAGCTGAAGGCGTTCGCGCAATGAAGAATGCTGCTCTGTCGATGATGTCCGGTGAAGATGCTACTGAAGCTGGCTCTTACTTCGACTACGTTATCGGCGCAATGCAATAAGAGTTCCCGCACTGAGCTATTTTTGCTTCAGTTTGGAAAACTCATCCCTCTTTCAATTTTCTATCTTGACCCACAAGATTACGTTTTAAGGAAGCGAGATCATGCAAGACGCTATTACCTCTGTAATCAACTCAGCTGACGTTCAGGGCAAGTACCTGGATACCTCAGCAATGGAGAAGCTGAAGAGCTACTTCTCCAGCGGTGAACTGCGCGTTCGTGCAGCAACCACCATCAGCGCAAATGCTGCTGCAATTGTGAAAGAAGCTGTGGCGAAGTCTCTGCTGTACTCGGACATCACCCGTCCCGGCGGCAACATGTACACCACCCGTCGCTATGCTGCCTGCATCCGCGACCTCGACTACTACCTCCGCTATTCCACCTACGCCATGCTGGCTGGAGATCCTTCCATCCTGGATGAGCGCGTGCTGAATGGTCTGAAGGAAACCTACAACTCGCTGGGTGTACCGATCGCTGCAACCGTGCAGTCAATCCAGGCAATGAAGGAAGTCACCGCTAGCCTGGTGGGTGCTGATGCTGGTAAGGAAATGGGCGTTTACTTCGACTACATCTGCTCTGGCTTGAGCTAATTTTCAGCTTTGGTTTTGAGCTTTAGATTCGATCGTTCTGTTTTAGTTGAACAGTGCCTTGGATTTAGGGCTGAAGGCTAAAGACTCACAGCTTGAATTTCCTGGAAGTCTGGGAAGTCTAGAGTGAGTGTTAGGCAGTCAGGGGCGGCTCACAGAGCGAGCTGAGACGGTCTAAGATTGATTCTGGACTCCCAGATTTTGATTAGGATTCAACCTACTGTTTCCGACTTTTCAGGAGAGAACACGATGCGGATGTTTAAAGTAACGGCTTGCGTTCCCAGCCAGACGCGAATTCGCACTCAGCGGGAACTGCAAAATACCTACTTCACCAAGCTCGTTCCCTACGACAACTGGTTTAAGGAACAGCAGCGCATTCAGAAGATGGGCGGCAAGATTGTCAAAGTTGAATTGGCAACTGGCAAACCCGGCATGGATGTAGGTCTGAAGTAATTCTTCAAATTTTTCACAACAAGCTATCAGGTTTATTTCGCATTTGTCGTCATTAAACCTGCACAATCTGGGCAGTGCCGCTCAACAACCAGGCTAGCTTAGTCGGTTTTGCGAGGTAGTGCCCACTTTGTATTTTTATACTTTTTATTGTATGTGCCGTCTTAAATGCTTCTAATAATACTTCTAATCGCTAATACTTCTAATTACTAATACCTTTAATCGCAAAATAAATCCTAATCGCACAGTAAATCGACTAACGCGATATTCTACGACTTCCGTTTTCCTATCGAACTGATTTGTCTCGGGATATTGGAACTGCTCAGTCTTTAGTGGCTGTTACGGCTCAACCCTTCCCGGCAGCAACTCATTTAGTAAGAAATTATTAAGCCTGGGCTGCTCAAAAACACGATCGTTATACTAAAGACGGTAAAGGCGATTCCTGTATGACAAGTGTTCCAGTTGTCCAGCAAGATTTTTCGTTTACCCAGGGAATCCGTTCCGCAAGATTTCTTCAGTGACCTTAATTGCCTTAGTGTTCTGAAACTGATCATCTGAAATTCATCGTCTGAAATTTACTGTTTGAAGTTTATCACCTGAAATTTATCGAGGCGGTTTTTAGCTTTCCGTTCTTCTGGGTATCAACGCTGAATTCACCCACGTTTCCTTTTTTGGGGCTACAGATAAGGCAGCAGTATTCTTTTCCTTCCAATTTGCACACCCTAAAATTTTCACTTCCTATGCTTACTATTATTGGCTGCGGTAATCTAAATCGATGTGATGATGCAGTGGGCGTTATTGTCGCTCAGCGTTTACAGAGCTTTCTTAACCGATATCCCCGATCGGATGTAGGTGTGTTTGACTGCGGTACGGGCGAAACCGATGTGATGGTTCAGGCAAGAGGCAGCAATACGCTAATTATTATTGATGCCTGCACTACGGGTTCAGAGCCAGGAGCCGTCTTTACTATGCGGGGCGCAGAGCTAGAAAGCTTACCAGAACCGGGGCACAGCCTGCACAACTTCCGTTGGGATCACGCGCTGGCAGTCGGACGTAAAATGATGGGAAAAGACTTTCCTAAAGACATCACCGTGTATTTAATTGAGGCAGATCAGCTTAATTTGGGATTAGAACTGAGTCCGGTGGTGAAATGTGCAGCTGCGAAAGTGTTTGATGCGATCGTGGAATCGCTGCCCGTTATGAGTTATGCTTAACCGCGCCGAAACCGCCGATTGAACTCCGCGACGCGCTGCTCCCACTGCTGGCAGTATTGCTTCAGCGTGTCTGCCTCTAGCCAGAACAGCTCTGCCGGAGATTCAGGAACCGCAACCACGATCGCTGCTGCCTCCAGCTCAATGCCCTGATCGGCATAGGAAAAGTTAAATGCGCTGTAGTAAGCTGCCAATTGCAGGGGGGCATCGTTCAGCCGATCGAGACTTTTGCGGGGGCGATCGGCAGTTTTCCAGTCGAGAATGCAGGGTGTGCCGGAATAGCTGGCAACGCAGTCAATTTTTCCAGCGTAGCCCAAATCATAGTGAAACACGCAGCTTTCCACCAACCGCACCTGATCGACCTGCTGCAACACGGGTGAGAGGCTGTCCCAGTAGGGTTGTACGGTTTCAGGACGGGGAACATCCTGACTCAGCAAATAGTGCTTAATGTGTTTGTGAGTTTGGGTACCGCGTCGGCTGGCATTGCCTGAAATTCGTTTGGCTTCTTCTGCCCCCACTCGATCGCGCCAGTTCATAAGTGCCTGACGAGCTTCGGGAGGCTTGGTCGCGTTCAAAATCGTTGTCACGCTGGGGAGCCGTCTTCCTTCGGCACCTACAAAGTAGCTCTGCCCCCGCTCGCGGACAGACTTGGCAGAATACACGGGTAAAAGCTGGGGAACCGGGAGCATATTCAAGAAAACGGCTCAGGAAAATTGCTTCATATCAAGCAACCGACGGATTGCCTGCAGCAGATGATCAGGATCGATCGGTTTAGACAAATGGAGCTGAAAGCCTGCCGCCATTGCCTGCTGGTAGTCGTATTCGGCAGCATAGGCAGTAAGGGCGATCGCCGGAACCTGTCCACCCTGCTTCGGAGACAACTGACGGATTTGTTTCAGCAACGTATAGCCATCGATCCGAGGCATTCCAATATCGCTGATTAGAACATCGGGAACCGTCTTGAGCAGAATCGTCAGCGTTTCTTTGGCAGAGCTAGCTAGTATGACGGTTGCCCCTGCTTCTTGCAGCAAGGTGCTGACGTATTCGCGCATATCGGCTTCGTCATCTACAGCAAGCACACAAATGCCTTTGAGCGGCTCAGCATTGGCAATCATCGGCGGCGGGGCGGGTTCTGCCAGCACCAGCGCATCGGACTGAATCAGCGGTAAACAAACAGTAAACGTTGTGCCCTGCCCTTCTCCAGCACTCTCAACGCTGACCGTGCCGCCATGGAGTTCCACCAGATGCCGCACGATTGCTAGACCCAGCCCTAAGCCGCCAAAGGTGCGCGTGATCGAGCTGTCTGCCTGCCGAAAGTAGTCAAACACATGGGGCAGGAAGTCGGGGTGGATACCTTTTCCGGTGTCGGTAACAGTGAGTTGGGCGTAGGGGGTAGGGGGTGAAAAGGGAGAGGAGGAATGCTCGGCAGTTTTACCCGCTTGGCCACTTCCCATCTCCCCATCGCTCCCCGCAATGCGCTCTAGCTTCACTTCAACTCTGCCCCCATTAGGTGTGAATTTGACAGCGTTGGAGAGCAGGTTCCAGGCGATTTGCTGAAGGCGGGCTGCGTCGCCCGTAATCTGGTAGAGGGCAGGTAATGGGGCGAATTCGATTTGAATTGCTTTTGCTTCGGCAGCAAGCTGCACGGTTTCGATCGCCGCCTCAACCACATTGACTAGATCGATGGGAGTCATTTGCAGACTCATCTTGCCGCGCAGAATTCGGGAGACATCGAGCAGGTCTTCGATCAGCTGGGTTTGCAGTTTGGCGTTGCGTTCGATCGTTTCCAGGGCGCGGTCGGTGGTGACGGCATCAAAAGCGCGGGTTCGCAGTAGTCTAGTCCAACCGAGAATCGGGTTGAGGGGCGATCGCAGTTCGTGGGACAGCACGGCGAGGAATTCGTCTTTGATCCGGTTGGCGGTTTCGGCTTGCTGTCGGGCAGCCTGTTCCTGGGCGAGCAGCTTTTCGCGTTCGGCTTCGGCGCGTTTACGGGCAGTTAGATCGACGTAAAAGGAAACAATCTCGGTTTGTTCGTCATACGGCTCATTCATAAACGCAGAGCCAATCAAAACCGGAACGCGGGAGCCGTCTTTGCAAATGTATTCTTTTTCAAAGGGAGTGCTAACGCCGCGCTGCCGCAGTTCTTGTCCGGCGGCCATATCAAGCGGTAGGTATTCGGCGGGGGTCATATCGAGCCAGCGAATTCGTCCGGCTTTCAGATCCGATCGCTCATAGCCCGTCATTTTCAGGAAATAATCGTTGGCATCCACAATATTGCCGGAAAAGTTGCCAAACGCGACCCCAAAAATATTGGATTCGGCAAGGCGACGAAATCGCTGTTCGCTGGTGCGGAGGGCTTGTTCTGCCTGCTTCGCTTCGCTGATATCGGTATGCACGCCGACCCACTCCAGCAGATTGCCGGACTCATCGAATACGGGCACTGCTCGAACCGAAAAATAGCGGTAGCTCCCGTCTGCAATTCTCACCCGATGTTCACTTTCAAAGGTGCTGCGGGTTGCCACTGCCTCGGTCCACTGTATCCTGACTCGCGATCGATCCTCGGGATGAATCATTACCAGCCAGCCTGCGCCCAGATAATTTGGAAAGCTTTGTCCCGTCAGGCGTTCCCAGGAGGGCTGCGCCATTTCGACTTCTCCATGGGCTTCGGTCGTCCAGACGGCTTCTGCCGAGGCCAGAGCCAGCGATCGATAGCGGGCTTCTGACAGTTTGCGATCGGCAACTTCCTGTTCTAGCAAGCGATTGGTAAGTTCTAGCTCGATCGTGCGCTGAATGACTCGCCGCTCCAGATCGTCGTTGAGCGATTCGAGTTCTGCCTGAGCAGTTTGAAGCTGAGCCGTTCGCGACTGCACATGCTGTTCGAGTTCCTGGTTCAGCCGATTGATTTCTGCGGCTGCTCGATCTCGTTCTGCTTCAACCCGGACGCGATCGGTAATGTCAAACGTGAAGGCAAGAATCTGCTGGATTTCGCCCTGTTCATCCAGCATCGGCACGTATTTAATAATCATGGTGAAGGGGTCGGTCTGGGGCAGCGTGAAACTGCACTCGATCGACTGCATCTGTCGGGTTTCAACCGTTTTGAGCAGCGTAGGTAAATAGGCTTGCGTCACTTCTTCTGACCAGAGATCTTCATCGCGTTTACCGAGCATCTCTGCCAGCGTCAGATCGGCTCGGCGCAGTCCGGTCTCGTTGACATACTCAAATCGCCGCTCTGCATCGTAAACCACAAATACATCTGGCAAACTGTTGACTGCCAGCCGCAGTCGTTCTTCGCTCTGACGCAGGGCGGCGGCTGCCTCTTTGCTAACCGTAATATCAGTCGTGATGCCATTAATGCGATCGGGCTGTCCCTGCTCGTTTCTCACCACATAGCCCCGATCGCGAACCCAGCGAACCTGCCCATCAAGGCGGCATAGCCGATATTCTATGTCAAACTGATCGATCGATTGCTGCTGATACAGTGCCTGATCGAGTTCAATCAGGCGCGAGCGATCGTCTGGGTGAACGCAGCTTAGCCACAGATCAGACTGCTGCAAAAAATCCTGCATCGGCAAACCACAGAGTTGCTCGACGGAGGGAGTGGTATAAAGCAGCGCTCGCGTCTCAATATCGCGTGACCACAGTACATCTTGCACCGACTTCAGCACCGCGTTTAACTGAGACTGGCTTTCCTGAAGCTGTGCCTGAATCTGCTTGCGTTCTGCTTCGCGGTGCTTTGCCATGGTAATGTCCCGCATCACGCCAATCATGCCGCTCGCATTGCCATCGCTGTCTTTGAGAACGGTGACCGAGGATTCGACAAAGAGCCGATCACCCTTTGCATTAAAGTGCAAGATCTCGCCGCGCCAGTACCCCTGGGTGATCAATGTTTGAGCCGCACGCTGCCGATCGCCCGGATGAAGCCACTCGTACTGCACGACCTCAGCCAGCGATCGTCCGACAACTGCCTCGGCGGGCAAGCCATACAGTTTTGCCGCACCTCCATTCCAATAAGTGATTTGCTCTTGCCGATCCACGGCAACAATAGCATCATTCACCTGCGACAAAAGCTGAAGCTGAAAATGAAGCTGCTGCTCATATTCCTGACGGCCCGCTTCAAGTTTTTTTGCGGCAGTCATATCCAGGAAGTAGGCTGCAATCCCTGTTGAACTAGGATAAATATGAACCGAGAACCAGCGATCGAGCGAGGGATAATATTCCTCGTATTGGGCAGGTTTTTGCGATGCGATGACGCGCAGGGCAGCACGGTATGCTTTGGTTCTCCGTAGTTCTGGAAAAATCTCCCAAACACTCTGTCCCAGAAGCTGCTGGCGCGGTTTGCCTAGAAGCTGTTCTGCCCTGGCATTAATGTAGGTATATCGCCAGTTGCGATCGATAATGATGAATCCATCAGTCGTCAGTTCAAAGAACTGTTCCAGTGGAAGCTGCTCTAGCGGCTCGGTTTCCTGGTTTCTTCCCCGATTTTGATCCTGGTCGAGATTGACTTGACTGTACCAAATCTTTTTCTGGAGCTGGCTTTGACGATCGGACTGCCGATTCTGGGCTGAATTGCTTTGGCTCAGATCTTCCTGGCTCAGATCATCCTGGTCTGGATTACCCTGCTCTAGCGTGTTTTGATAGGTGCTGTTCTGATTAATGTTGTTCTGATTGGTGTAGCAGGGCTTCAGCCAGCGAAATCGATCGCTCAACAGCATTCCCACACACGCCACCGTCAAATGTGAAGTGATCTGATGAGAAGGCGGGGAACCAGGATTCCAGAATTCATCAATGAAGGCAGTCAAAGTACGTTCAAAGACCGGATCAAAGGCAAAGGGTGAATACCGATCGCAAAGCCACGTAACCGCAGCAGAAGGTAGAACCAGACTGCCAAAGAACTGAAATTGCTGAGCAAGTTTCCACATGAAAGGCGAGCCAGAAGACTTATCTCTTTTTATAGATGATTCTTCGCTAGAAGAGTTTACTGTGAATTTAAGTCAGCCTGTAGACAGAGCAGTTTAGCGATGCAGTTTAGCGATCGATCTTAGCGAGGCAGCACGGTAAAGAAAACAAGCCAAACAGTTAAAGCCATGACGGTAAACATAAGTAGCTCTCCTGATGCTGGATAAATCTGATGTTGAACAAATAATGCTGGTTTGGTGGAAATGAGAAGCCGAAGTCGAAGCAATTTTTTAAGCGATCGTTTTTTAGCAACCGTTACTTGCTCAAACTTGCTCGCTTAAACCTAACTAACCCAAAGTGTTACTCGCGCAACCCATACTACAGTGAAATATAAGTAGTGAAATACAAGCAGGGAGATAGAAGGACTAACCCAACAGAATGCGGTTGTAAACGAACAGAGACAAAACTGGAATTGCGATCGCTATGGTCATCAGAGCCATAGTCATGGAAGTCGTTATTAAGGCAGTTATTAAAGGAAAAGTAATTAGCATAGCCGTAAAGTGATTTCCAGAATGCTGTTATTTTGTGGGATTACCCTGCTGCTGCACCTCTGCCCGACTGCTCAATCGTGCCTCAGTCTGTGGTGATAAATGTTTCTACGTCAGCATTCGTTTGCTCTTTATTTAGAACCAGCGATCGGATCTGTCTAATGGTCAGGCTAATGGCCAGGAATGCAGTATTTCATTCGTAATATAGAGCACATTTGATTAAATTTTCGCTAAAAAAGAATTAGTGTAGCTGAGAGGGCAGTTCACGGTGACTGCATCCTACAACCCAATTCTGGTCATTTTTTCGATCCTGTTGGCGATTGTTGCAGGTTATACTGCGCTCGATCTGACTGGACGAGTCAATGCGTCGGCGGGGGTTGCTCGAAAACTCTGGCTGGTGGGTGGCGCAGTCGCACTAGGCGTTGGCATCTGGGCAATGCACTTCATCGGGATGCTGGCGTATCGCCTGCCGCTGCCAATGACCTATGACGTGCCGATCGTTTTATTTTCGCTGGTGGTGGCAGTCGTGGCTTCGGGCGTGGTGCTGTCGATCGCCAGTCAGCCTAAACTCGATTGGAAACAGCTTGCAGTTGGCAGCCTAATCTTGGGAACGGGTATTGCATCCATGCACTACACAGGCATGGGAGCTTTGCGGCTGGCAGCAATTCCGCGCTATGACTGGCGATGGGTGCTGCTGTCGATGCTGATCGCTATTGGAGCATCGTTTGTGGCTCTGCTGCTGTCATTTAAGCTGCGAAGTGCAATTAACCTGGGCGGAACGCTGCGAAAGCTGATTGGGGCGATCGGGTTAGGCAGCGCGATTTATGGAATGCACTATGCTGCAATGGCTGCCGTTCACTTTCAGCCAATGCCTACTGCGGTCTTTCAATCTGAAGAAAAACTGGAAAATTTGTGGCTGGCAGGGCTGATCGGGTTAGCTGCGCTGGTGATTCTCATCCTGGCACTAACGGCTGCATTTATGACGCGCCGCCTTAGTGTTGAGCTTGCCAGAGCCGAGGCACTGCACGAAAGCGAAGCCCGATTTCGATCGCTCGTGCAAAACGCCTCTGACATCATTGCGGTGATCGGGGCAGACCTGCAAGTGACTGACGTAAGTTCCTCGATCGAGCAAATTCTAGACGATTCGCCGCAAAACTGGATCGGCAAAAAAGCATTTGAACTCGTGCATCCCGACGATGTGGGCAAAGCAATTCATCTGCTCCAACAGGCGATGCAAAGCAGTTCTCCCGCTGGGACGATCGCCAAAGCGCAAACCATTCAGCGAACACAGCTTCGCTTGCAGCACAAAGATGGTTCCTGGCGCGATTTTGAAGTGCTTGCCAATAGTTTGCTCAACGAACCTGCTGTTCAGGGAATTGTGATGACCTGCCGCGATATTACTGCTGCGAAGCACCTTGAAAAAATCCGCCTGCGCGTCGAAGCCGAACGAGAACAGTTGCTTGCAAGCGAGATGCTGGCACGAGGTTCCGCTGAGGTGGCAAACCGCCTCAAAGATGAGTTTCTCGCAACCCTGTCCCACGAACTGCGAACTCCTCTCAACGCGATGATGGGCTGGGTTCAGCTTTTGCAAACCCGCAAGCTCGACGAAGCCACCGCCAGCCGCGCCCTGGAAACGATCGATCGCAACACCCGCGCTCTGAGCCGTTTGGTCGAAGATGTGCTGGATGTATCGAGCATTATTACAGGCAAACTGCGAGTCGTCGTCTATCCGGTCGAGTTAGTTTCAGTGATCCAGTCTGCTCTCGATGCAGTGCGCCCTGCCGCAACCGCCAAACAAATCCAGCTAGAGTCCATGCTCGACCCTACTGCCGGACCCATCCTGGGCGATGCCGATCGCCTTCAGCAAATCGTCTGGAACCTGCTCGCCAATGCCATCAAATTCACGCCCAATGGGGGCAGAGTTGAAGTGAAGCTAGAGCATGTTGGGGAAAGCGATGGAGAGATGGAGAGCAGTCAAGGGAGCACAACGACTGCCGAGCATTCCTCTTCTACCTCTTCACTCCCTTCCCCCTTATCCCCTCACATCCCCATTCCCTCATCCGTTCCTTCATCCCTTTCCTCGTCCACCCCCTACGCCCAACTTACCGTCACCGACACCGGAAAAGGCATCCACCCCGACTTCCTGCCTTATGTATTCGATCGCTTTCGGCAGGCGGATGGCTCAACGACACGCACCTTTGGTGGTTTAGGGCTGGGTCTGGCGATCGTGCGGCATTTGGTGGAACTCCACGGCGGCGCGGTCAGCGTTGAGAGTGATGGGGAAGGCAGAGGATCTACTTTTAAGGTCAATCTGCCAATTAGCAGTGTGAACCTGTCTCCTTCTGAACTGGAGCAGGGCGATCGATCGAGTCCTGTTCAGAATTCATCTAGTCAATTGTCGGTGCTGGAAGATTTGCGGGTGCTGGTTGTGGACGATGAGCCAGATGCCAGAGAACTGCTGAGGGCAATTCTAGAGCAGGACGGCGCGATTGTTGAAACCGTTGCTTCTGCTGCGGCAGCACTGCAAGCGTTGCCCCACTTTAAGCCTCATATTGTGATCAGCGACATTGGAATGCCCGAGGAAAATGGTTATGCTTTGATTCGGCAGGTGCGAGGTCTGGCGGCATCGGCAGGTGGACAAACTCCAGCGATCGCTCTGACTGCCTATGCAGGACATGAAGATTATCAGCAAGCTCTACAGGCAGGCTTCCAGCGGCACCTTGCTAAGCCGATCGATCCGGCTGATCTAGTTAAAGCTGTGGCAGAGGTAGCGGGACGGGCGTTAATTTATTAATCCGATATTAATCCGAATGATGATTATCAATTTGTACCGGGCAACAGGATAGCGATACCGGGCAATAGGACATTTTAAGGTCTAGCTAAATTTGCTGGCTAACTTCCGTCAGTTAACTTTAAGGTTTGCCATTTCACTCTTTAAATTCTGTAAGTGTTGAGTAATGCAAAGATTTCTGCGCTCTAGAGAATTTAAAAGCAGGAAAGCGAACGACGCAAACCGACAAACTTGGGTCAGAGCGATAAACTTGTTCAGGAAATTTTTGCATCGTTTAGAATGGCGGAAATACCCGACCTCACAGCATTGGTTTCTCCTATCGTAGAAGAAATGGGGCAAATGCCTTCTGGTGAAGTTAGAAATCGGGGGGCAGTTGAGAAGTGTTTTCCTTATGTTTCTTTGACTGCTTCGATCGCAGATGCCATTGAAGTGATGCAGCAAGCTAAAACGGACTATGTTTTAGTCGTTGATAACTTCGAGCAGTCTGCGGATTTGCTCTGTTCTGAAGAATCTGCTTTGAGCCAATCGACCGCGATCGAAACGCTGGGACTGCTGACGCAGCAAGCGATCGTGCAGGAAATTGCGGCGTCGGGCAATTTGTCGTCCTGTGATCTGACGGCACTGCCGATTCGATCGATCGTGCAGCCCGCCCTAACCCTGAGCGAAGCCGAGGCAGAGGATCTATCGCAGGTTTTTCTGATGTTTCAACAGCATCAGTTGAGCCATTTACCTGTTCTAGACGCTGTTGGGCGGGTCAGCCGGGTGCTCACAATGAGCGATGTGAGAGATACCTGTATGCGGCTGTACGCAGAACAGGAAGTGGAAATTCAGCACAACACTGGACAACTGCGCCTTGTGATTGAGTTTGAGGCAATTTTGCGGCGAATTGTCGATCACATTCGCAGTTCGCTCGACGAAGCGCGGATTCTCCAGACGGCGGTAGAAGAACTGGGCGCAGGCTTAGGCATTAACTCCTGCAACATCGCGCTGTATGACCTAGAGCAGGGCACTTCCACGATTCTTTATGAGTACAACCCTCCGGTAATTCCGTTTCGCGGTCGTACGGCACGGCTTGCCAACTATCCCGAATTCTATGACCAGCTTCTGCAAGGGCAGAGCCTTCAGTTTTGCAATTTGCAGCCTAACCCGATTCGCGGACGGCGAGCGATTTTGGTGTGCCCGATTTTCGATGACCGTCAGGTTTTGGGGGATATCTGGCTGATCAACGATCGGG
>NZ_JACJOR010000402.1:0-8718 GCF_014695615.1 Leptolyngbya sp. FACHB-711 | reverse complement strand
CAGCGAAAGCAGGTCAGCTTAAAAAGCGGTTAAGGTTGGAACCTTAGTTTAGATCTTTGCAAAAAAACGTAGCTACGGCATCGTGCCTTCTAAGATTCCATCTTTTGATGGAGCGTGAGAAATCCGTGGAAATAGACTGGTGGTCTGTCAGGCTTGTGTCGGGCTTAGGGCAATGCCTCGGTAGAGAATCCCAGGTAGATGATGAGAGAAGGCGATCGAAATCCGCTTGCAGTCTATTGTCCTTGCAGTCCTCCTTTTAGTCCTACTTCCTGGGATTAGTTTCTCTGGAATTAGTTTTTCGGCTGCTCAGCTTCTTGCCAAAAACCCCCGGTGCTTCCTCACAGCCAGGGGTTTAAGTGCCAATAACATATTTTTGCCATTCTTTGTGAAGACCACTTTTTATGTGTTTCGTCACTTCAAAATACAGCCCGCTGTAAGGCTTGTGCGGCTCGTTTCTCAGCGGCATACTGGCTTCCTTCGGAGTGCGATTGCCTTTTTTCACATTGCATCGCACACAGGCAGTCACAATGTTTTCCCAGGAATCACCGCCGCCCCGCGATCGAGGGATCACATGATCTAATGTTAGCTCATCGCCCGTATAGCCGCAGTATTGACAGGAATGGCTGTCCCGATGCAGGATATTGCGACGAGTTAGGGGAATTTCTTTATAGGGAACTCGGACATAGTGGCGCAGCCGAATTACCGTCGGCAGAGGCATTTCGGAGTACACAACTTTACCATTGTGTTCGACCTGCTCTGCTTTCCCTTTAATCAGTAAGACCACTGCCCGTCTCCAGCTCGTGATGTTGAGCGGTTCGTAAGAGGCGTTCAATACAAGAACCTTGCCCATTGACAGAATCTGATTCAGAAGGTTTCACAGATAGTAACATATTGGCACAGATGGAAGGTAGATAGTGATGTTTTGTCAAGAGGGAATCCTGGGATTGTTGGTGGTGGCGTGAACTAAGTGATGACTGAGGTGTGAGCAAGAGGAGTGAATCATCATGCTGAGCTGGGAACTTTCTCCCGATCTGGCAACCCTACGGCGCGATCGGGCCTGGGTTGAGATTGATCTGAACGCACTGGGGCACAACGTCCGGCAAATTCAGCGAAAACTGTCGCCCCAAACAGCACTTATGGCTGTCGTGAAAGCTGACGCCTACGGGCATGGAGCCGTCACTGTGGCGCGATCGGTGCTTGGGCATGGGGCGAGCTGGCTGGGAGTTGCCACGATCCCGGAAGGTATTGAGCTGCGGCAGGCTGGGATCAAAGCTCCAATTCTGCTGCTGGGCGCGACGAATACTCCGGAAGAAATTCGCGCCGTGGCACAGTGGCGACTTCAGCCTACCCTTTGTACTTCGAAGCAGGCATTGGTGTTTGCCGAAACGCTTGCCGAGGAAGGTCATCGCCCGATTCCGGTGCATCTCAAGATCGATACTGGGATGTCTCGTTTGGGAATGCCCTGGCAGCAGGCAGCAGAGTTTGGGCAGCTTGTCGCACGTTTGCCCCAGCTTGAAACTGCCAGCGTTTATTCCCACTTGGCGACGGCAGACAGTCCTGATCCGACCATCATGCAGCTTCAGCATCAGCGATACCGGAAAGCGATCGCCCAGCTTCGATCGATCCAGATTCAACCGCCTCGTCTGCATTTTGCTAACTCAGCTGCGACCTTGGTTGACCCTGGCTTGCACTACGATCTGGTGCGAGTCGGGCTGGCAATCTACGGACTCTATCCTGCGCCCCATTTACAAAAGACGATCGACCTTCAGCCGGTGATGCAGGTCAAGGCACGTGTTACGCAGGTCAAACCAATTACCGCCGGAACTGGAGTCAGCTATGGCTATCAGTACATTGCCGATCGCGATATGCTGCTGGCGGTTGTAGGAATCGGCTATGCAGACGGAGTGCCGCGCAATTTGTCGAACCGGATTGAAGTGCTGATCCGCGGCAAGCGAGTCCCTCAAATCGGCGCAATTACAATGGATCAGCTCATGCTCGATGTGAGTGCCATTCCTAACCTGCGCGAAGGGGAAGTCGTGACGCTGCTGGGACAAGACGGAGACGATCGCATTACTGCCGACGACTGGGCAAACCGCCTAAACACAATTTCTTGGGAGATTCTGTGCAGCTTTAAGCACCGCCTGCCTCGCATTTCAATCGGGTCTTCGTCTGAATGCCAATCTGAGATTTCAGTTCTGGAATAAAACTTCACACCCGCTCTATAAACTCCACATCGAAAGTCACCGGAACGGTGGTCGATCGCTCTGTATCAGCACCTATGCTAGTCGCAAGCGTGAGAATCGGCTCATTTTGCGGTACTTCTAAGCTGGGTGTTTTTCAACAAGGAGAGCGATGGCAATGCTGGATACTAATCAGATTTTGCAGGAACCGGGACTCCGAATTACCGCAGCCGAAAAGGCTTCGATCCTGGAGCGGATGCCACCTCCCGCCCCAAATGGGCAAATTTACATCGATGGCGTGTTTGAGGGTGGCGGGGTTCGAGGGATTGCATTTCTGGGCGCACTGCGTTGTTGTGCAGATGTGGGGCTATCTTGGCGCAAAGTTGCCGGAACCTCGGCTGGAGCCATTACGGCTGCTCTCGTGGCTGCTAATTTCCAGATCGATCATCTAGAAAAAATCATTGGCAGCATGAACTTTATGGAATTTCTGACTGAGAAAACCAGTTCGCTGATCCTTAACGGCAACCCAGCAGACGATTTGAGCCATCCGCTCTGGCTGATTCTGTGGCTTCAGCTTGCAGGCAAATCGGGGCAGTATTCGGGAGAGCCATTTCGCCGCTGGATGGCAGGAATGCTGCGAAAACAGGGATTGACCAGCTTTTCTAGCTTAAAGGAGCAATCGAGCGACGGCGTCATGCGTGAGCTTAAAGTCGTAACCTCGGATATTTCGAGAGGCGAGATGCTAGTTTTGCCAGACGATTTGCCGAACGTGGAAGAGCAACGGGGCTATCGCGATCCGGGCGAGTTTGAAATTGCCGAAGCAGTGCGGCTTTCAATGAGCATTCCACTCTTTTTTGAAGCGGGCAAACTGGGCGGCTCCAAAATCGTGGACGGCGGCATTCTCAGCAATTTTCCCCTGTGGATCTACGACTTTAAGCCCGGCAAAACTCAGCAAATCTGCCCGCGCTGGCCCACGTTTGGCTTACGGCTCGTGCATCGCAACAATCAGCAGGGCAAACCGATTACGGGACCGTTTGATGTGCTGCGTGCCATGTTCAGCACAATGATGGTTGCCAGGGATCAGTACCACCTGGGTCAGGGCAAGCAAGACCGCGTCATTGATATCGATGTCACCGATGCACAGGTTACGGCAACCGAGTTTAATTTAGGCGACGACAAAAAGCGTGTTCTTTACCGCATAGGCTACCTGGCGATGAAGGACTTTTTGCTGGGCAACGCCTCCACCGGACAACCGCCCTGGAACTGGGATGAACATCTGCGCCGCCGAGGGTTCGATCCGGTTGAGTGCCGCCAGGAATACGCAGCACGATCATAGATCATTATCCATGAATCTTGGTTGAATCATAGATTGATTTAAGGGCTAGAAACCGATCGATTGCAGTAGAATCTGATATACTAAGGTTTCGTCAGCCTGGAGAGGTGGCTGAGTGGTCGAAAGCGGCAGATTGCTAATCTGTTGTACGGCAGGTAACTCCGTACCGAGGGTTCGAATCCCTCCCTCTCCGTCCAGTTTCTAGAGTCAGTTTCTAACCCCAGTTTCGCTGGATGCGCTCGTCGTTGGCTTGGCGAAAGCGATCGAAGCCTGACTGGGATTCTTGACTGTTGAAGTGCTGCCCTGCGCAGGGGTGCGGTCTTCTGTTTTACTTAAGTCATCCAGATTAAAGTCATTCAAATCAACAGAGGACAAAAAGAAGCGATCGAGACTGTAAATGTAATTTACATAGACTGCTCTGGACAAAAATTTAGACAAAGATCTGGGCAAAGATCTGGATAAACCTCGGTTGTTCAATCAGAAACAGCTTGTTGATACTTGGCTTGTTGACCTTGAACTTGTTGGCATTGAGTTTATACGCCGAATTTATACGCCCAGATCAAGCAGTTCCTCGGATATCACTGAACGCTGGTGTAAGGCTGCCGCTCCCCAAAAATTGGCAATCTGTTCACTAACAAGTTGAGCATAAAAGTAATGAAAGAAATAACGCCCACCCGGACAAATCCAGAGACGAGAAATGGATTGATCAAAATACTGCTGCCAGTCTCGAAGCTGATTGGGATCAATAACCATATCATCCACGCTGCCGCAGACTAGAAGCGGTACAGATACAGAAATGGGTAACAAGTGCGTTGACCGAAACAAGCTATGCGGCGAAAGGGATTGATATAAGTCTTGCTCTAGGAGTTTTACAAAAGTCTCCGTCACGTCCTTTGATGGACAGCCCAGCAACCCATGCACCATTTGTCTGAGAATTCTTTGCTGATCGCAGGGAAGCAGACGACGCTGAGTATAGTAATGCATCTGCCAATCGATCGTAGGATTAACGCCAACCGAGAGCAATGTGAGCGATCGCACTCGCTCTGGATGTTGACGCGCATAGAGTAATCCCAGCAGTCCGCCTGTGCTGTGTCCCAGCAGGTGAATTGGGCGATTGTGATGTTTCAAATAATCATGCAGCAGCACTAGCGCAGTGTCTAAAGAAGTGGGTTCATCTAGATCCTGAGCATATTCCCAGTGTCCAATCGCGGCGTGTTGAGATAAATGATTTAGAAGAGGGCGATTGAAGCCTTGGAAGGCAGGACTGACATTTAACCAAAGGGCATCAGGAAAGAGAGACATGGAGGGCTTCCTTATGAATAGAAGAGAGAATGAATAGAAGAGAGGACGGTGTTCGCTTATTGAGTATATTTCTCAACAAGCTTTGACGAGAGCTAGTTTAGAATCATTCGCAATAAGATGATATTAAGTATTATTAAGCAAATCCAAAAATGACCTCAGTTGCTGGATTTGGAAAGCGATCGTGGAGGATCTAAAAAATTAACAGGAATCTAATGCCAGGAGGATGTCTAAAAGGCGAGGAATGAGCGTTCCGGTCAGATTTTCCCCCGCCCCTTTCAAAAGAAGGGAAAGGGCTGGCAGGCATGCGAAGCCTGTTCAATACGGGAACTTGGTTTGCATTATCAGGTGCTTATCGGGGCATCATTTGCTGCTAGGAGTTCTGAGGCTTGCTCAGGCAACCTATCAGCAGCTCATTTCAATTTTCAATAATGGTGCTTCCGCTCACGAGCTTTATCCATTCTGTGAACGTGCCAAAAATGGCTGAAGGGCAGGCTGAAGTAAACCCAGGGAAAATCCGTTCTGGAACTTTCCTGCTGGGCTGATCGCGTTAAGGTGAGCCGTTCTGCTGCCCTGCTCAGTTGGGGCAAGTTCAATTCGCAAATACTCTAACGGGAGTTCGGGCAACCGCTCTGCCCATTCGATCGCCACAATGCCCAGCGGAAACTCCAGCCCATCCCAATAGCTTTCTACATGCAGGACTTCGACTTCGGTCGGGTCAAGGCGATAAAGATCAAGATGGTAGAGCGGGATGCGCCCCTCTGAATATTCGCTAATTAGTGTAAAGGTGGGGCTGACGATCGCTTCAGCAATACCCAGACTCTCACCTAAACCCTGAACCAGGGTTGTTTTGCCGCTGCCAAGATTGCCCTGAAGCAGCAGAATCGTTCCCGCAGGCAGCGATCGTCCCAGAAGATGACCGAGCTGATAAGTTGCGGCTGCGTCTGGCAGCAGGAGGGTGAGGGATTCGATCATAAAAAACCAGAGAAAATAATTAAGGGCACCCAGGTGGATGCCCCTCAAAATAGAGATGAAGTTAATTGCCGCTAAAGCAAATTAGCAAGCAAGCTAGTTGTCGTAAACCCGGCATTCATCCGCTTCAGGGTTAGCGTCGCAGTATTGCTGGAAAGAGGTTTGTTGGGGAGCTTCTTTTTGACGTTGGTGAGATGCCTCTGCTTGCAGTTCCTCAACTGCATCCCAGGCAGCGGCACACTCGGCAGAACCATCTCCTTTTACCTCGCAAACTGTGCGAGCTTCATCACGCTCTTTTTGAATTTCGTCTTGGATATTGCTCATAATTCTACTCAGCTAAACTGGGTTCTATTTCGTGTGCAGAGCTTTATACATTTAGCTTAACCTGATCCTCTGCTGCACCAGATCATCCTTTCGAGTGTCTTTTAGGTAAGCGCCTACTCCTACTTACGCATGAGATCTGCTTTTCCCAAAAGGATCACGTTATTTCTTAAGGTTTGTGGACAGGTTTCAAGACAAACCGACAAAAGGTTCGGCTTGTGGTGTGCGTAGACGGGCAAAGTGCCAGTACGGATAAGCACATCCCTGTCATCATACCTTGACGCAAATGAGATTCTGGTTCGCTTAGATACGAAATTCGAGCGAACTGCTTTACCGTTCCGCTTTGCCGCTAGACTGAGAGCAGGTTTTCAACGCTTTCGTGTGATTCATCATTATTAATTAAGTCAAAGATTTCTATCGCTTATACTGAGTCATCCCATGATGCAATCGATGAAGTGGGCGAGTGCTTTATCCACCCGACCGTCTCTAGAGCAAGCGGTACATGATGTCATCGAGCAAGCAACCCAGCAGCTTCAGGCAACCGCAGATCTGGCGATCGTCTTCATTTCTTCGGCGTTTGCCAGCGAATACTCGCGTCTGATGCCGCTGTTGCAGGAGCATTTGAACGTGCCAGCTCTGATTGGCTGTAGCGGTGGCGGTGTGATTGGTGTAAATCCGTCCGGGCAGATTCAGGAAGTCGAAGGGGATGCTGCTCTGAATTTGACGCTGGCACACCTTCCGGGAGTCAAGGTCAAGGCGTTTCATTTATCGGTTGAAGATTTGCCTGACCTGGATAGTCCGCCCGATACCTGGATTAATCTAATTGGCGTGCCGCCTCAGGAGCAGCCGCAATTTTTGCTGCTTGCCTCGCCGATGGCTTCTGGGGTAAATGAGCTGCTGCAAGGGCTGGATTTTGCCTATCCGGGCGCAGTCAAAGTGGGCGGGCTGGCAAGCGTGACAGCGTTCGCAGGGGCAAGCGGGCTGTTTTGCAACTATCGCCGCCATCAGGAAGGCATTGTGGGCGTGGCGTTGAGTGGAGACATTGTGCTGGAAACGATCGTGGCTCAGGGCTGTCGTCCAATCGGTCAACTGCACCGAATTGTTGAAGCAGAGCGCAATATCGTGCTGAAGGTCGAAGCGCAAATGGATGACGTGGAGCCGCTCCTTCTAGGAGGAAGTCGAGCAGGACAACCCCGGGCACCGCTCGAAGTGCTTCAGGACTTGCTGCAAACCTTGAGTGAAGACGATCGAGAGCTGGCACAGCATTCGCTTTATATCGGCGTGGCGCAAAGCGCGTTTAAGCAAAACCCAGAGCAGGGCGACTTTTTAATTCGGAATCTGCTGGGCGTTGATCCTCGGACGGGGGCAATTGCGGTAGGCGATCGAGTGCGTCCGGGGCAGCGAATTCAGTTTCACCTGCGCGATGCCAAAACATCAGGCGATGATTTGCAGCTGCTGCTCGAACGCTATCAAATGCAAACCCAGCGAACTCAGCAGCCTTCACCAATGGGTGCGCTGATGTTCTCCTGTGTCGGGCGGGGTGAGGGGCTTTACAATCAGCCTAATTTTGACTCTCAGCTTTTTAGCCGCTATATGCAGCACATTCCCCTGAGCGGATTCTTTTGTAATGGGGAGATTGGTCCCGTAGGGGGCACAACGTTTTTACACGGTTATACGTCGGTGTTTGGAATTTGTCGTCCGTCGAGTAGGGTGTAGGGAGTAGATGGGAGGTCAGGAAAGGAGGGTGGTTTGTTTTAGGGGGATTTCGATGATGAGTTCTGTGCCTTGTTGAGGAGTTGAAAAGCAGTGGATTGTGCCGCCGTGATTTTCGGTGATGATCTGGTAGCTGATCGACATTCCGATGCCTGTGCCTTTACCGATCGGTTTTGTGGTGAAAAAGGGATCGAAGATGCGCTGTTTTACCGCTTCGGGCATTCCTGGACCGTTATCTGCAATATGAACTGCCACTCGATCGGGGTCAATTTTCTGAGTGCGGATCACGATGCTGCTGGAAGCTTGATCGATCTCCTGGTGCGATCGGTGCTGATCGTGTTCTTCTAAAGCATCTAAAGCATTCACAAGAATATTCATGAAGACCTGATTGAGCTGTCCAGCGTAGCATTCAACCAGCGGTAAATCGCCATATTGCTTAATCACCCGAATGCCGGGATGCTCTGAGGTGGCTTTGAGGCGGTTTTCGAGGATGACCAGTGTGCTGTCAATGCCTTCATGGATGTCTACTGCTTTGCATTCGGCTTCATCCAAACGGGAAAAAGTTCGGAGAGAGCTGACGATCTGGCGAATGCGCTCGGCTCCCATTCTGATCGAAGACAGGAGCCGGGGTAGGTCGCTCTCCACAAACGCCAAATCGATCGCCTCAACCGTGTTTTGAATTGCCGGCAACGGGTTGGGATAGTGGGCTTGGTAGGTGTGAATCAGCTCAAGCAAGTCCTGCATATACTGTTCAGCCGGAAACAGATTGCCATAGATAAAGTTCACCGGGTTGTTGATTTCGTGGGCAATTCCGGCGACCAGTTGGCCCAGAGAAGACATTTTTTCGCTCTGGATCATTTGCAGTTGGGTATGCTGGAGTTTTTGTAGGGCTAGCTCTAG
>NZ_JACJOR010000401.1:0-4512 GCF_014695615.1 Leptolyngbya sp. FACHB-711 | reverse complement strand
GATTCTCGTCGTGGAATATGCCAACCAGCTCCGCGAAGAAGGACTGACGACAACCCAGGCGGCGATCGAAGCTGCCCAGGATCGTCTCCGCCCGATTCTGATGACATCCTTTTCGGGTCTGGTGGGCTTCTTCCCACTCCTAATTGCAACTGGAGCCGGAGCAGCCAGCCGTCAATCGATCGGTACTGCCCTGTTCGGCGGCTATTTAATCTCGACCTTCCTCAGTCTGTTCATTCTGCCGATCCTGTACATCGTTGCGAAGAACGCGACTGATCGCATCTTCCCGAAACACAAGCGCGATTTTCGTGACCCAGAGCCAGCGACAGAATTGGAGCAGCCAGAAACAGTGAGGTCGGAAGTCTAGCTCCCATGCAGATCCGCCTTGCCCGTTTAGACGACATTGAGACGCTGTTTCACATCCGAACGAGCGTGGTGGAAAACCATCAGTCGCGGGAGGAACTGGCAAGGCTGGGCGTGACTCCTGAAACGATCGCCCAAATGCTACAAACCCATTGCCGCGCCTGGATTGCAGAAATCGACGGGCAGGCAGTGGGCTTCTCTTTTGCAAATGCGGCTGAACGAATGGTCTTCGGGCTGTTTGTCTTACCTGCTTTTGAAGGTCGCGGCGCAGGTCGGGCACTGATGCAGCAAGCAGAAGAGTGGCTCTGGTCACAAGGCACAACCAAAATTCAGCTTTACACCGGAAATCAGCCCAGCTTAAGAGCATACGGCTTTTATCAGCACCTTGGCTGGGAAGTTGGGGAAGTGCAAAGCGATCGACAAATCAAATTTGTGAAGCGAAAACCTGTTTAAGTCCGATCGTAGATCTTGTAGGATGCGTTAGCGACAGCGTAACGCATGACCCAAACCCCAAACACTCCCCTCAAACATCCAACAACCCTTAGCGCAACATTCTCATCATCCATCGCCCCCTTCCAAAAACGGCACCCATTCCCCCCGCATTCCCCAATCCTTCGAGTACACCCCCTGCGCCACAAACCGGTGAAAACTCGAATACTGCCAATCCACTGCCCGATTACCTCAGAAGGGGAACTGCAAAGCAACCGCATAACCCATGTCGCACCGGGTTGTAATGAATATAATCACAATGCCGCGCAATCCGCCTCATCCCGAATCGTATGCTCCCAAAAGCGTTGCTTTACGCTACCAATTTGATCACAATTTCCCAATGCAATTCTGTTAGGTGGGATTCACAAAATCATTCAAGATGTCTTCTGGAAGAGGTGCGTTAAAGTCAGGGGCAATCATCACTCTGCCTTTGTCCTGTCCAGGAATCCGAGGATGGGTGGGAACCAGGTGAGCGATTGCGACTCCTTCTTTGATCAGCAAAAGCTCTTCGCCTGCCTGGATGCGATCGATTAAAGCCGCAAGTTGTTCAGGGGTTTCAGGTAGGTTGACGCTGATGGACATAAACGCGGAGAGTTGTTTTGTGCTTTATTGTAGCGAAGGGGTTGGAAGGCAAGCGTCTGAGGACTGATAGCAATATCTTGGCTAAAACTATTCTCACCGCTTCACTCATACGGGAAAAATCCAGTTCCCCCCAATACTCTATTAAAAGTTTCTTTCAGAGGCTCTGGAATTTCCGATGGCAATGATTGATGTTCAATTACCTGTTCATTCTTAAAAAAGATGAGTGTACATTCAGAACGTACAATATCAATCCGGTAGCCAACAAGCCCCTGAGTATTGCTAATCGTTGCGAGCCAATCCAGGAGGAACCATCCCACGTTGTAGAACGTGTCGTCGTCTAGCAAAACTCGAAAGCAAAGCTGATTATTGCTCAGTACACTTCTGCAAGCCTGAGGAGAAAAATCCTCTCCGCCCCGTGGGTAATTATTGGCAATGATAATTCTCCATTCGTCGCCAAAGTCAACATCAAAAAAAAGGTGGCTAATTGCTTTAGGAAAATCGTAATCCTGTGAGCGCGTTAGATAGTTTAAAGTCTCCATAATTTGCGGAGACAGAGTAGGTTTTAGGTTACAAACTAAAGCAACTTCGTATGCTGTTCCCATAATTTCTCCGATAGTTCGTCTCGAATTCCTCAAGCCGTCATATAGGGCAGCGGGATCATGCATTACGCTGTCGCTAACGCATTCTACAAGAGCCTAGCCAATTACAGCCTTGATGAGATCGTCATCATTAAGAGTTAGAAGCAGTTCAGTGCCGGTACTAGCCTGCTGATACTTTTCAAGCTGACTGTTAACAAAACTATAGTAGGTGTAGAACCTTTGTGATAGCGGGGATGCTGACTCAGATCTGTTAAACCCATTGATGAAAGTACGAAAGTGTCTAAAGGCTTCCGCGTATGTGCATCCAAGCAAGTGTTCGACTGTTTCAAATGTCCCTACAATGATGTAAAACTCTGATTCCATGCATATAATCATCCAATTGGGTTTTTGGTCTCCACTAAATAATACAGGGCTAAAGGGTGAAGCCCCTAAAATAGAGTAGAATTCTTGAATTCCTTCGGATGATAAAGGAACTTCACAAACAGAAAAAGGGATACCAAATATCGGTAGAATAACACCATACAAATTCTTGTTATCAGTATTCAGTTGTGTCTGACTTTGATACTCTAAAATCAAGTTAAAATTTGGAAAGCTTAATGTAGGAACAGCGATCCATTCTGCTGTTTTTATGAGAATTAAATCTCTAATCAATGCTGATTTAGGTTCGGAACGAATTACCTGACTAATGCTTCTCTCAATTTGAATTAGCTTTTCAGAATCGTTAATTATTTGCAAAGTCTTCGTGCCAAGATGATTCATAGCTATTACCAAAATCAGGACGATCGCCCATCTATCAGGACACCTTAGCAAAAGTCCGGTTCCGCCCAGAATTAGGGGGCTAGGGGGGCGAGTTCGGATAAATTCTTCCAGTACGCTTGTGCGTATCAAGTCTTTGCCCTATCCTGATCAACACTGGTTTTTCAGTACCAGTAGACAAAGCTTAAGGTGAGGACGCTGATTAGGAGTGCGGGAACACTGCCTAACCAGCTAACCTAACTTCCTGAGTTGGCAGGAGGCTAGGCTGCATTGATTTTATTCGATCGTGCCTCGCTGATGCGAAATGAGTGGTTGGGAACCACGCCTTAGGCTTTTCTTCTCTACAGTTCACACTGCATCAGTGAGGTAAAAATATCATGACTACAGAGTTCAATGAACTGCTGCCGCTTTCGCCTGACGAAAAAGGTCAGGTCTGGATTGTTGGCTCAAGGGACTGGGTGAATCACAAGATCAACGAGTTCTATGTGAGGCGATTGGTGAACGACCGGGTTCACTTCACCCCCATTATTCCGGCTCCCTTTGCCCCAGGAAAATTTATGAGTGTGCTGGAGCAATAAGTTAGCAAAACGAAAGGGGCGAGACGATCGCCCCAAAAACTTTAAGAACCTTAAAAGTCATCCCCCTGCGCCGAACCGCCCCCCGAACCCCCCAGTTCTGAGGGAAACCGAACCAACGCAGACAATCCTTCTGCAACAGATAGGTTTAACGTTTCAAAGTCCCCTAGCATTGGAGGATTTAGGGGGCGATGCAGGAGCTTTGCGACTAATCAAACAGACTCTAAAACTCAACAAACTACAGCCTCAAGCTAAACTCCCTGCCGCAGCTTGTCCAAGACCGATCGATCTTCCAGGGTTGAAGTATCGCCAGAAACTTCTTCGCCAGCTGCCAGAGAGCGCAAGAGTCGCCGCATGATTTTGCCCGATCGCGTTTTGGGCAAGGCATCGCTGAAGCGAATTTCTCCTGGACGGGCGATCGCGCCAATTTCCTGACCGACGTGCTTTTTCAGTTCGGCAGCGAGTTCTGGGCTGGGCGAGTGGGTTCCTTCCAGGGTGACAAAGGCGACGACTTCGCTTCCCTTTAGCTCATCGGGTTTGCCGACGACAGCGGCTTCTGCCACAGCAGGATGAGACACCAGCGCAGACTCAATTTCCATCGTGCCCAGGCGGTGTCCTGCCACGTTGATCACGTCATCCACACGACCCATCACCCAGAAATAGCCGTCTTCATCCTGCCGTGCCCCGTCACCTGCGAAGTAGAAGTAGTTGCCCTCTCGCGGCGGAATGTGTTCCCAGTAGGTGCGTCGGAAGCGATCGGGGTCGCCGTAGACCGTTCGCATCATGCCAGGCCAGGGGTGCTTGACTGCTAGATAGCCGCCTTCATTGGCCGGAACCGAATTGCCCTCCAGATCGAGGATCTCTGCCAGAATGCCGGGGAACGGACGAGTTGCAGAACCCGGTTTTGCCGGAATGGCACCCGGAAGCGGGGAGATCATGATACCACCCGTCTCGGTTTGCCACCACGTATCGACGATCGGACAGCGTTCGCCGCCAATCACACGGTGATACCACATCCAGGCTTCGGGATTGATCGGCTCGCCGACTGTGCCGAGCAGGCGCAGACTCGGCATGTCGTACTTATCGGCAAATTCCGGCCCTGCCCCCATCAGCGCGCGGATCGCCGTCGGCGCCGTATGGAAGATGTTGAC
>NZ_JACJOR010000400.1:0-27099 GCF_014695615.1 Leptolyngbya sp. FACHB-711 | reverse complement strand
AAAGCCGGAGCAGCGCGATCGCAAAAGCAAGAACAAATAGCCCCACAACCAGCATGGTCAGGGGTTGAGCAAAAATCCGGCTGGAGCGGCGGCGAGACATAGCGCGTTTGAGGGTGGGTTGTTTTTTGATCCTATCCCGCTTCTTAAGAATCGTCTTGCCTATGATTGTTGCTCATACCCGACGTTCATGCCTTAACGCTCATCACCTTCCCTTATCCCTGGCTCTGCCGCTCTCGAAACTCCACGCGATCAGCACGAATCATAATGTCATAGTGACCAAAGAAATCGTGTCCCAGCAGTCCAAGATCCAGTTCGGGTCCGGCGATCGCCACCAGAACATTTTGAGCCACTGCCCCGCCTACCTCGATCGACTGCACATAGCCCAGCGGAAAAGAAACGCTGCGATCGCTGGCAGTATTGACGACTGCTTCACTGACTGGAACAACGCCCAAAGCATTTGCCATCTGCCGCGTAATCAATGTGCCGCTTGCTCCCGTATCTAGAATCATCTCAAAAGGCTGACTACCATTAAACGTGACGCGAATCACGGGCGTATTGCCTGCTCGCCGCACGATCGGGGCAGAAAAGGCGCGAGGACTGGATGGATTGGCTGCCGCAGGAGGTCGAGCCGGAGTTGCAGTAGCCCGTGTCACCGGACGAGGAGCGGGTGGAGGTGGAGGAGCAGGCAAAACAATGATCGCATCGGGATCTTTCGGCAAATTAGCACGGTTCGCTTGCTGCTGTGCCTGAGCTAGAGCGCGGCGATAGTCCTTCAATTTTTGCTGTGCCTGAGAATATTCTTTGCTGGACTGGGGCACGGTTTTCATCAGATCGATCGCCTGCTGCCAGCGATTTGTCACCAACTGCCAATCGTCTTTTGACTGGGCAGACTGCGCGATGCCAGCGGCACTTTTTGCCCGATCGAGTGCTTGAGCATAGGCTCTAGAGGTTTGACCCGCAGCCGCGGTTGTTGGAGCCGCAATGGTTTTTGTCTGAGAATTTGCTGGGGAATTTACTGGAGAGGCTGACACCACAGGCGGCACGGGAGAAAATGCCTGAATCAAACGACGATCGCATCCTGTCAGCAGCACCAGACCCAGGCTCGACAGCAGCAGAGCAGTTCGACCCGAAAAAGCATTCGTCATAGGAAGAGAGACGGCGCAGAAATAAGAAACAAACATCCAGCCCAGGAACAGCAGTTTAGAACAGCCGAAACCCAAACTTTTCTATTAGTTTGCCCTCAAACCCGAATTTGCGACACAGCAATCTGTCCATCAAAGCAAACAGCAACATCTGAATCTGCATCTCGATCGCGCTGGCTGTAGTCCCCAGCGTAATACAGATACTCGCCCTCTTGCCGATAGCTTGTGGGCAAAGGCTGGGTGCAGAGCGGACAAAAGACGATTTCCGGCTCAGGCATTCCCGCTTCCAGATGGGGCAGATTGACATTCCAGAACGTGCCGAGTTCGAGCGGCAGCGACATCAGCTTTTCCAGGACGCGCACGGTGAGCCGCTCTGCCAACGCCCAATCGATCGCCCGTCTGCGGTGAATGTAGTGAGAAATCGCAATTCCCGGAATCCGGTGAAACGCTGCCTCGCGGACTGCCGCAACGGTTCCAGAGATATATACATCTGCCCCCAAATTGCCCCCGGCATTGATCCCTGAAATCACCCAGTCCACAGGAGAAAAGAGCTGCGTCACCGCAATCCGGGTGCAGTCTGCCGGAGTTCCTTCGATCGCAATTTCCCGATCTGGTTGCTCCGCAGTTTCTCCAGGAGGGAATCGTCGCTCGACGTGAATGCCGCGATGGGTTGTCACCTGATGCCCGCAGCCAGAATGGGGCAACTTGGGCGCAACGACGATCGCTTGTTGGCTTGCAGCCTCACTCACCGCCCGTTTCAGCGATCGAATTCCGGGCGCGTCGATGCCGTCGTCGTTAGTAAGAACGATCGTCATGCGGGTAACTGGTTATGCAGGTAGCAGGTCATGCAGGTAACTGACAAAGGACACGCCGCATTTGCCGCATATTGTTGGGCAAATCTAGCTTGATCGCTTCCTGAATGAACTGGGTCGGAATCGGGATCATCGGCGTTGCCTGTACTGAGTAGGTGAGCAGTGTACCTTGATAAAAATCATGCAGCTTCAGGGTTGCGCTAAAGTCGTTAAAGCTGCCTTGCTCTAGCTGAAACTGAATTTGCTGCCAGGTTGTCTGCGCCGTTTCAAACACTTTAAGATAAATTTCGACCTGGGCTGCGAACAGGAAAAACGCTTTGCGGGCAACCTGATACAGTCGTTTATCCTGCCGGGAACTGCTGACGCTCAGAACTTCGCTACGCGTCATATCAGGGAAATACTGCACCCAGCGCGGATAGTCTGTAATTTGCTGCCATGCCAGCGATCGATCGATGGGCAAATAGATTTGCGTGGTAACGGCTCCGCCCCAAAGCGAGTGCGATCGAGTTTGCAGCAGCACCTCACCATTGAGCAGCCTGTCCTGATTGCGACGGGAATCAATCCCCAGCGTGTCTGAATCGTTGAACTGCACCGGATCGATCAAGGCAGATGCCAGCATACTTCCCATACATTTCTCCTCACTGCTCTCCTCACTGCACGATCTGCCAGACTCAAGCGGCTTATTCACGAAACCCTTTCTTGCTATCAGGCTGACCTACAGTCCGTTGTAGTCGCTGTCAACTGAAGATACAACCGCCAATCGGGTGAGCAATTGTAAAATTCTCGCAAACTTTCTGCCGCTAACACAGCAATTCTATCGGGGGATCGCCTTTTAGTTTCGATCGCCGCTGGGCAAATTGTCTGCCTGTCCTGCTCAATCTCTACACCCCCATGTCAAAATAGGTTGCGTCAATTCCCGTCTATTTCCTGTTTGCAGGAGGCATGGTGTGAGGCATTCCCCCAATCTGGGCGTTACGATCTTTCTGTATATTGCTGGAATCTTGCTGGTCATGATGGCGATCGTGCTCATGCTGCAAGCCTTTAATGTCCGAGTACCAGAGCCTGCAATCTGGGCAGTGGTGCTGCTGTCGATTGGTGCAGGCATTCTGGCAGGCATTCGCAATCGGTAGAACCCTCCTCTAGTGTTCCCTGCCAAAAATTGCCTAATGATGCCTGTTAGCCTTCCGCGACTTAGAGCCAAAGCCCAAGAAATGTCCCAATAATGCCCCATGCTGAAATCCCTGCGTCCCGAGACCACCATTTTTCTTGCCTGTCTTTTGCTCACCGTTTTCATTTGGGTATTGCGCGGTCTAGGCATTCTCACTTTCGTTCCAGGTAGCCTGATCTGGTTCCTTATCCTTGCCACCGTCGGCACAGCGATCGTCAACGGCTTACTGAGCACCCGCCGCTAACCCCCTCATCTCCTCACCTACTGCTTTACCCCTCTATCTCTCTACCCCTCTACCCCTCCGCCTTCATGTTCATCCTTACCCTCGCCGAAATTGCCCAATTCCGATCGCAGCTTGCCGCAGACCCGATTGCCCTGCGTACTCTGGACATGATCGAAGACTGCGACGGCGATCTCGAAGATGCTGCGATTACACTGGCACTCCAGGTTGGACAGGAGCCGAATCGATCGGATCAGTGGCTGGATGGATTGGCGAAGCGGTGGCGCGTGTTTATCTGCCAATCGGACGCAAAACCTTCGCTTGCCAAGGGGTCAGTGGTTGAACTGGTACGGGCACTCTCGGTCGAAACGACGCTACCCTCGGCTTTAGCAACGCCGATCGCAATTTATGTGGTGAAGACGGGGATTGAAGCGTTTTGTAAGCCGTTGGAGGAGAAGTTATAGGGGGATGGGAGCGGGAGGAAGTGGGAAGTGGGGAGGCGAGGAGATGGGGAGATAAGGGGATGAGCAGGTGATATGGAGCATTGGCAATCACGGTAGTTCTGGAATGGTTTGAGTCGGAGGCGATCGATGAGTTTATCTTTAGACGATCAGATTCGCGTTCATGTATTTGTGGCGGGCAAAGTGCAGGGGGTGGGGTATCGGGCTTCAACCTGGGACATGGCGCAACTGCTAAAGCTGAATGGCTGGGTGCGAAATTTGCGCGATGGGCGAGTCGAGGCAGTGTTTGAAGGGGCAGCCTATCAGGTTGAGGAAATGCTGCGCTGGTGTCATCAGGGTCCCCCTGCGGCGATCGTGAAGGAAGTGACGGTAAACCACGAACCATTCGAAGGGTTGAAGCAGTTTGAAGTCATGCGCTCGGCTTAGAAGATGAACAGAACGCGCTGAAGAACTTAACCAGCTCAACGATCGTCTACTAATTCGCAGCGAAGCCAAACGACGGCGATAGAATGGGTGGAACGCTGACGCCCCCGTTTTATTGCAGCAGATATGGGTACACTCTGCCTGACTCCCTTGTTTTCCTCCCCATTCCTTTTCTCGCCTGAATCCTATGGATGCCAACCAAAACAATCCGGCTCAAGCTCGCCAGACGCGACAGCAGTTTGTCAACCCGGAAGATTATTTGTCCTATGAGCTGGGCAAAGCGGTACGAGAACTGCCGCCGCTCTATACTCGTCTGCTGGCAGGAACGCTAACGGCACTCGTTTTGGGAGCTTTGGGCTGGGCATACTTTAGCAAAGTAGACGAAGTAGCAGTGACTCAGGGCGAACTGATTCCGGCTGCTCAAGTGCGACCCGTACGGGCACTGGAAGGTGGCGTAATTCGAGAAATTAAGGTCAAAGAGGGCGATGAAATTAAAAAGGGTGATGTGCTGATTGAGCAAGACCTCACCCTGTCAGAATCTGAAGTGACGCGACTGGCTCAGGCAGCAAACTTGATTAAGCAAGACATTGCCCGTCTGGAAGCCGAGCGATCGGGCAAAATGGATGCGGGCAGCAATCTACAAAATCAGCTCCTCGAAGCCCGGCTGCGCGAGTTTGATAGCCGCCAAGCAACCGCCGCCACCGAAGTTCAGAGACAGGCTGCTGCGATCGAAGAAGCCCGCACCCAGCTTGCTAAACTGCAAGAAAATTTGGTAAATGCTCGCACCCAGCTCACCAATGCCCAGGAGCGAGAATCCAGCCTGCGCGGATTAATTGACGGCGCGATTCCCCGCTTTGATTATCTGGAGGCAAAGGATCGGCTCACTGAAGCTCAAGATCGGGTCTCCACACTGCAACAAGAAATCGCAGGGCAACAGCAAGCAATTCGCCAGGCAGAGCAAGCATATCAGGGCGCACAACAAGCCCGTCAGCAGCTCGGCTCCCAGCGGCAGAGCGAGATTCTCACCCAGCTCAACCAACGGCGTGAAGAACTCTCAAACGTGGAAGGTCAACTCAAGCAGGCACAGCTCCGCAGCGAGGGGCAAGTAATTACCGCTCCCATTGCCGGCAAGATCTATAACATTCAGACGAGTGTGGCAGAGCGATCGGTTGAACCTGGGGAGGAACTCCTGTCCATTTTGCCGGAAGGTCAAAACTTGGTGCTGGAAGTCAAAGTCCTGAACCGTGACATTGGTTTTATCCATGAGGGAATGCGGGCAAAAGTAAAGCTAGCAACCTTTCCGTTTCAGGAATTCGGTGTGATCGATGGAGAAGTGCTGCAAATTAGCCCCAACGCCACGCTGGATAGGGACTTAGGCTTGGTTTACTCAGCGCGGGTCAAGCTTAACCAAGTAGCGATGCAAGTGCAGGGTCGCGAGGTTCCGTTTGCGCCCGGTATGGCGGCAACCGCAGAACTTGTGACTCGCCAGCGATCGGTGTTGACCTTCCTGCTAGAGCCGATTACTCGCCGCTTTAGTGAGGCATTCTCAACGCGCTAGGCAAGCTACTTTATCAAAAGTTATGTCTCTGCCTTAAAGAAAGCCTCAGACTTGCCCAGCATTTCGATCGCTTGGTCTGCATCGATCAACCGTTTCAGCACTACCTGACCGATCGATCGCGCTTCGGGCTTGCTGCTGTCAGAGTCGATCCGCTTAACTTCGACCATGATTACCTCATCCTCAACTCGATAGAGCCACAGCTTTTCGCTGTTTTCGATGATGCAAAGATTGGTTTGCTGAATTTCTGGCTTACGCCGCCAGGCTGCTTCATTCCATAGACCTCCAAATTCCCACACGCGCCCGATCGTCCATCCTTCTGAAAGAAAAAAGTATTTCACGGCGTTTCACAGTGTTGCTGCAAGCTGAGTCATTGCTCATTTTGCCACCTCTGGCTAGGAGCGGCATTGGCATTGGCAAAAGTTTCTATCCTTTTTACTCAAGGCAAAGCTTTTATAGCCACGATCGCGGCAGGGAAGAATGCGATCGATCAAAATAAACGACAAAGGAAGTAGCCCTAGTCTTTCACCCCCAATCTCAAAATCTCCCCGCAGCTTCAACCAAAAATATCAAGCTGTTCACTCGGCTCAGCCACCGTTCGATAGTGACCATTGCGCTCCTGCGCCTTTCGGTCTGCTTTGGGCAGTGTTCCCTGCCGTAGACCCACCGCAATCCGGGAATGCTTCTCGATCTGCGTCATCACCTGACGGGCACGATCGATCACCGAGGCAGGCAGTCCGGCGAGTCGTCCGGCTTCGATGCCATAGGAGCGATCGGCTCCACCAGGACGTACTTGATGCAGGAAGATGATTTGATCCGGCAGCTCCTTCACCGTCACCTGATAGTTGGCAACGTTCGGCAGAATTGAGGCAAGCTCATTGAGCTCGTGATAGTGGGTGGCAAAAATTGTGCGGGCGCGAAGCTCGCTGGCTAAGTGTTCCGCCACTGCCCAGGCGATCGACAGTCCATCAAATGTCGCCGTTCCCCGGCCGATTTCATCCAGCAGCACCAGCGAATGCGCCGTGGCATGATTGAGAATATTTGCCGTTTCGTTCATTTCCACCATAAAGGTCGATTGTCCGGTTGCCAGGTCATCGACTGCACCCACACGGGTAAAGATGCGATCGCATACGCCCAGCGTCGCCCCATTTGCCGGAACAAAGCTTCCTACCTGTGCCAAAAGCTGAATCAGCCCCACCTGTCGCAAATAGCAGCTCTTGCCGCTCGCGTTTGGGCCTGTCAGCACAATCAGATCTGGCGCAGTTTCGCCTTTTCCGCCTCCCATTTCCGTCGAATTCGGCACAAAGAATCCTGCCGGAAGCGATTGCTCGACCACCGGATGCCGACCGGCTGCGATCGTCAATTCACGAGTGGGCACGATCTGGGGACGCACATAGCCGCGAAACGCCGCAATTTCTGCCAGAGAACAAAGGGCATCGATCGCCGCAATTGCCTGCGCCACCTGCCGAATTGGAGCTGCCTGATCGCTGACAGTCGATCGGAGTTTGACAAACAGGTCGTATTCCAACTTGTTTGCCTGATCCTTCGCAATTTGCAGCGCGGTTTCTTTGTCCTTTAGCTCCAGCGTGATGTAGCGTTCCTCATTGGTCAACGTTTGCTTGCGCGTGTAGCCCTCCGGCACTTTTTCGCCTGCTTTTGCCTTGGAGATGCTGATGTAATAGCCAAAGGTTTTGTTGAAGCTCACCTTCAGCGTCGGAATTCCAGTGCGTTCTCGCTCGATCGTCTCCAGTTCCGCGATCCATTTCTGATCGGTGTCGATTTGCTGCCGCAGGCGATCGAGGTCTTCGTTGACGCCATCGCGAATGAGCTGACCGTCCTGCAAGTGGATTGGCGGATTTTCCTTCAGGTGTGCTTTCAGCTTGCCGCCTAACTCCTGCAAAATATCGGGCACGGTTTGCAGCGCAACCAGATAAGGAGACTTTGCCGACTTCACAAGGCTTGCCAGATCGGGAAGACGATCGAGCGAATCTGCCAGTGCCATCAGATCCCGCGCATTTGCCGTTCCTGATCCGGCGCGTCCGGTCAAGCGTTCCAGGTCATAAATCTGCTTGAGTAGATGCTGAAGCGACTGCCGCAGCGATCCGTCTTCGATCAGTTCCTGAATTGTGTCCTGTCGCGCCTCGATCGCCCCAATGTCTAGCAGCGGCTGAAGCAGCCAGCGACGCAGTGCCCGACTTCCCATTGCCGTGACCGTTTTATCGATCGCCCACAGCAGCGACCCGTGAAAGGTTCCGTCCCGCACGGTTTGAGTAATTTCTAGATTGCGCCGAGTCTGATGATCGATCGTCAAAAATTCCGTGATCGTATAAGTGCAGAGCGGCTGAAGCAGAACTTTTTGCGCCGGAGCTTCGCCAAACTTGCGCTCAGAAGTGTCTTCCAAATATTCCAATAATCCGCCTGCTGCCCGAACTGCGAGTGCCAGATGCTCACAGCCCATGCCTTCCAGCGATCGAACCCGGAACCGTTCCAGAATCCGCTGGCGAGCTTCGGTCAGGGTAAAAGGCGTTTGGGGGCGCAGCGTGTAGCAAAACTGAGGCGGTAGACATTCTGGCAAATGAGAAGATTTTTCGCCTGGTCGCAGCAGTTCGCCTAGATCCGGCGCGTTGGTGGGAACCAGCACTTCTGAGGGCTGAAGCCGCATGAGTTCCTGAGTGAGCTGTTCGAGTTCGCTTGCCTGCGTCGTCAAAAATTCACCGGTTGAGATATCAGCGATCGCTAACCCCCAGTGATTTCCGGCAATCACCACTGCTGCCAGAAAGTTATTGCGCCGCGCGTTTAGCATTCCTTCTTCCAGAACAGTGCCCGGCGTAATCACGCGGGTGACTTCCCGCTGCACTAATCGCCCCTGCGCTTCTTCGGCATCCTCGGTTTGGTCACACACTGCTACTGCATAGCCCCGCTCGACAAGTAAGGCACAGTAGCGATCGAGCGCATGATGGGGAATACCTGCCAAAGGAACTTTACCAATTTTTTGCCCCGCATCTTTTGCAGTCAGCAAGAGTTCCAGTTCGCGGGCAACAACGATCGCATCCTGAAAAAACGTCTCAAAAAAATCGCCCACCCGATACAGCAGCAGCGCGTGTGGATACTGATCCTTCATCTCGACATAGTGCCGAATCATCGGAGTCAGATCATTCCGATTCACTGCCCGATGGTTGGCGTAGCGCACGGCATACTTAATCAGGCGATCGGGAATATCTTTGGTGAGTTCTGAGAAATCGGGAGATGCAGAGTCCGTCATGGAAGGAGGATAGGCGACACGATGATCATTAGACCATAGACGCTCCAGCCTGGAAAATGCCTATTTTGGGCACGTTAAAAGACTAGAACGCCTGATCTAACCGATCACTCTCCATCCTAAAAGGGATGCCAGAAAACTGCATCTATCCGGTTTTAATTTTGTGATCAGTTCTAATTTTGTGAGTGAGATTTGTCCTCATCCCTAGCCCCTTCTTAGAGAGCTTTTTAGTTAGAGAGCGATTCCCGATAGCTGCTAACGTCCCTCAACTTCTCCCGTAAAAAAGGCGCGAATAATCGTCCAGCCCATCCAAGCCAGTACGCTAAACGCTGCAATCAGCATCAAGGGTGCAAGCGCAGCTAATGGAGAGACGATCGTAACCAGAATCAGAGCCAGCAAAATCACTGTAACGATCGGATTCATGAGGAAATTTTAGGACACGGCTCTTTCAGGCTAAAGGTTGAGTAAGGCGATCGACCTCTAACAAAGGGTCGGTTTACGCTCTGTCTCACTCGAATCGATGTTAATCCCGACTCTGCTAGCAATCTCTGAAAATCGGTAACGAAGCATCAAGAATTATTGCCCGATCGCCCTCCTTCTCCCCACATGTAAAACGCCGCAGCCGAACCAGGAGAACAGTTTGAGCGATCGTTTCCACGCCAAAATATGTGAAGCATCTGCAGAAGTGCTTTCCCCAGTTTGCCGTAGGTTTGAGACAATCAAGAACAGCTTCAACCTTGATCCTCAGCCTCGTTGCCTTGTCGAGTGAAGACCCTCAGCATACGGAGATTTTCGGTTTATGAAATTGGCTTACTGGATGTATGCCGGACCCGCTCACATTGGCACGCTACGCATTGCCAGCTCCTTTAAAAACGTTCATGCCATCATGCACGCGCCTCTGGGGGACGATTATTTTAACGTCATGCGTTCCATGCTGGAGCGAGAGCGCGACTTTACGCCCGTGACGACAAGCGTGGTCGATCGCCATGTATTAGCGCGGGGATCGCAGGAAAAAGTGGTGGACAACATCACACGCAAAGATGCCGAAGAGCACCCCGATCTGATTGTGCTGACGCCAACCTGCACCTCCAGCATTCTCCAGGAAGACTTGCAAAACTTTGTCGAGCGTGCCCAGATCGAGGCAAAAGGCGATGTGCTGCTGGCGGATGTGAATCACTATCGCTTCAATGAGCTTCAGGCAGCCGATCGTACGCTTCAGCAAATCGTTCGGTTCTACATCGACAAAGCTCGCAAAAAAGGTGAACTGATCACCGACAAAACCGAGAAACCTTCGGTGAATATCATCGGTATCTCAACCCTGGGCTTCCACAATCAGCACGACTGCCGCGAACTGCGAAAGCTGATGGGCGATCTGGGCATTGAGGTGAATGTCGTGATTCCTGACCAGGCTTCGGTGCATGAGCTGAAAACCCTGCCGCGCGCCTGGTTTAACCTGCTACCCTATCGTGAACTGGGCTTGATGACCGCTGAATATTTGCAGGCGCAGTTTGGTACTCCGTTTGTGGATATCACGCCGATGGGTGTCGTAGAAACGGCACGGTGCATTCGGGCAATTCAGCAAATTGTCAACGCGCAGGGCGCAACCGTAGACTACGAACCCTTTATCGATGAGCAAACGCGGTTTGTGTCGCAGGCGGTCTGGTTTTCGCGATCGATCGACTGTCAGAACCTGACTGGAAAAAAAGCGGTCGTGTTTGGCGACAATACGCACGCGGCTGCTTTAACGAAAGTTTTGGCAAGAGAAATGGGCATTCGCGTTGTGCTGGCGGGAACGTACTGTAAATACGATGCGGAATGGTTTAGGGAACAGGTCAGCGAATACTGTGATGAAATCTTAATCAGCGAAGATAACGCCGAAATCGGAAATGCGATCGCCCGTTTAGAACCTGCCGCCATTTTTGGAACGCAAATGGAACGCCACGTCGGCAAGCGTCTGGATATTCCCTGCGGCGTGATTGCGGCTCCGATTCATATTCAGAACTTCCCGGTTGGCTATCGTCCGTACGTGGGCTATGAAGGCGCAAACCAGCTTGTGGATCTGGTGTATAACTCCTTCACGTTGGGCATGGAAGATCACCTGCTGGAAATCTTTGGCGGTCACGATACCAAAGAAGTGATTACCAAAGGCATGTCGGCAGAATCTGACCTCAACTGGAGCAAAGATGGCTTAGCCGAACTGAATAAAATTCCCGGATTTGTGCGCGGCAAAGTGAAGCGAAATACCGAAAAGTTTGCCCGCGATCGAGGAATTGAATCGATTACGGCTGAGGTTTTATATGCTGCAAAAGAAGCAGTTGGTGCATAAGTTTTGAGACGGTGTTTGACATCAGAATGAGTGAAGTCCTTTAGAATAAGGGGTGGGCTAAGCCTGCCCTTATTTTTTGTTGAATGATGACTCCTGAAAACTTAGAATCTGAACGTCTCTATACTCGCTTTGTTGCGATCGCCAAAACCCTTCAAATTGTCGGCTGTTTGTTGATTGTAGCGATCGTCGTTTTCTTTTTAACCAGTGTTCGAGTGGTCGGCGCACCCGTTCCGCTGTCGCTGATTATGGTTTTGTTTTTGCTGATTGTCGTACTGATTGGAATTATTTATTTAGCAACTCAGGGATTGATTGCGATCGTTGATTTACTGAGTCGAATCGAGCAGAATACGCGACCCGAATAGTATTACTCGCTGCGTCGAGTCCCAAAGAAACCTAACAAATTGCCAAACGGATCTTTGACCTGGCACATCCAGCTTCCATCGCCGCGATCGAGCGGACCGCGATATAAAACTGCACCCATTTGCATCGCTTTTTCCAGTGCAGTATCGAAACAGTCAACACGCCAGTAAGCGACCTGCCCGGCAGTTCCGGCAGAGACTTTGCGATCGGCTTCACTAAACCAGATTTCCTGATCACCCACCAACACAAAAAAATGATCGGGATGATCGAGATAGGTGATGGGAGCATCAAATAGTTTGGCATACCAAGCGGTTGCTTCATGACGATCGGGTACAAAATACATCAGTTCAACAATGCGCTGAAACATAGAATTTCTAACTCAAATTAATACGTTATTAGATCAGATCGTGCCATAAGTAACGCCTAACTGTTTGAGCCATTTGCGATAGGCAAGCGACCCTCGATCGCAGGGCAAATGAAATTCGAGCTGCGGGGTATAGAGCGGCAATTGTTGAGGCGAGTGGGATTCCAGATTTGCACCATCTTGAGCAAAAACTTTTTCCTGAAATGCTTGGGCGGCAGCTTCATCCATTTCTTCTTTGAAGTTGAACGTGAGGCACATCCAGCCAATCATCTCAACTTCGCTGACCGGTGTAACAAAGTAGAAAATATTGAGCAAATGTCCATTTGGCATTGTCTTTCGCAGCACGGCAACGAGTGGACGCAGTGCCCAGTAGTCATACTGCACAAACGCACCCTGCCCTGTACCATCGGGGTCGGGCTGCCAGTAGCGAATGTCGTGGAGCCACACGCCAGACTGATCGATCGTCACCTGGTAATCTCCCACTTCCGGCTTTTCGCGGCTGCCCAAAATGCCCTCATGCACAAAGGAGAAATGCGCCACGTCGAGGAAGTTTTCGATTGCCCGATAGCCGTTCGCGCTACAGGGATGAGGTCCAGTAATCACGCGACCGTACGCCGGATCATGCCACTCAGCAAAGTCGGGAATCTCCTGCTGCGGTTCTCCTAGAGAAACAAACACCAGTCCATATTTTTCCTGCACGGCATAGCGGCGAACGCAGGCTTGCTTGGGCGGAATGTAATCTGGATGAGCAGGCACATCAACACATCGACCGTCCGGGGCATAGGCTAACCCGTGATAGCTGCAAATGACGCGATCATCGACAATTTTTCCCTGAGAGAGCTGCACACTGCGATGGGGACAGCGATCGTCCCAGGCACAAACCTCACCCGATTCAGTCCGCCAAAGTACCACATTGGCATCCAAAAGACGCACAGGAACGAGAACCCCCGGCTGAAGATCGACGGAACGGGCAACCCCATACCAGTCATTCCAGATCACAGAATCCGCTAGAGCTTTCTGCTGAACAGTTTGCTGCATCGTGTTCCTCCTATTTAACCCTGTTTAATCCTGCTGAAACACCCGTCCCAAGGCGGCAGGCGGCGTACTGTGAATCATTTGCCCGATCGATCGACTGACAGCAGGCGGAAGACGTTTGAGGAGACGTTCGAGCCATTCACTCGAAGTCAATACGAGGAATAAAATCATCAATACAAATGGAGCAACGGTGAGAACCTGCGTGGGAACGTTGGGTAACGCACTTTGGGCAACGCTGGCTAAAGATTGGAGAATGCCAAACAGATAGCAGCCAAACGCAGCCCGTAACGGATTCCAGCCGCCGAAAATGACGATCGCCAATACAATCCAGCCATAGCCTGCGGTATGCCGATGACTCCAGCCCGCTTTGAAGTCGAGCGAAAACGCTGCTCCGGCAATGCCCATCAACGCGCCGCCCAACAGGGTATAAAGATAGCGCATCAGCACCACATTCGTTCCGCGCACAAACGCCGCCGCAGGCTGTTCACCGATCGCCCTCAGCATCAGTCCTGGACGGGTGCGATAAAAGAAAAACGCCGTGCCAATAATCAGCAGATAGCTGCAATACACGAGCAAATCGCTTTGAAACAAAAGCGGTCCCAAGAGCGGAATATTTTGCAGCAGCGGCAGCTTGAAACTGGGCACAACCGGACCCGGAATTCGCACAAACGGGTTGCCCAAAAACGAAGACAAATCAGCACAGAGCAATGCCAGCACAAACCCGATCGCCACCTGAGATTGCTGAAGCGTCAGTGCCCCAAAAGCCACGATGAGCGCGATCGCTGCCCCCGTAATCGCCGCCGCCCCAAATCCCAACAGCAAGCAGGGCACTGTACCCAGTCCTTCAGTGGTTTTCGCGACTGCAAAGCCGACCATGGCTGAAAGCAAAATGGTTCCTTCAGCAGAGAGGTTGATGACGCCAGCCCGTTCGGTAATCGTTTCGCCGACGGCAGCAAAAATCAGGGGCGTGGAGGTAGCGATCGCGACGGCGAGAATGGCGATGATTTGGGCAGGAGTCATGCGGGTAGAGAGGGGATGAGTGGAAGGGTGAGGGGACGGGGAAATGGGAGGAGCAGGGAATAGGATTCAGGATCTTGTGGAGTGGGTGTCCTGACGTGCCCATCGCCGCAAATTTTTGGGTTAGCTTGTGGGTTGCGTAGGCGATTGTTTGCGCTGGCTGAAGCCCCGTCCTAGGAGGGCGAAGAGAACGATCGTGCCCTGGATGACGCCGGAGAGAGAGGATTCTAGATCGAGCGCGAGGGGAAGTTGAAGGCTGCCAATGTTGAGGGCACTGAAGAAAAAGCCGATCGGGAGAATCAGCCACGCATTCGAGCCGATGAGCATGGCGATCAGCAGCGACAAATAGCCCAGATTGCTGGAAACGGTGGGAATCAAGCGATGGAAGACGGCAAGCACCTGCAATGCGCCCGCGAGTCCGGCACAGGCTCCGCAAATCGCAAACGCGCTCAAAAGCTGCTGAATGGATGGGATGCCGAGAACGTAGGAGGCTCGCAGGTTTTGACCCACCGCTTTGAGCTTCAGCCCGAAGTAAGTACCGCGCATGACCACGATCGTCGCTGCCAGCACCAGCAGAGCCAGAATTAAGGCGATCGGACTTGCTCCTGTGCTGCCAAAGGTAGGTAGCCAGAGGGATTCGCTAAACTGCTCTGTGCCGCTCATGGAGGCAACGCCCGGACGTTTCCAGGGACCAAAAATCAGATAAATTGCCAGCCCGTCGGCGACAAAGTTAAGTCCTAGTCCGGCAAAGATTTCATTGATGCGCCCGTAGACGTTGAGGATGCCTGTCAGCAGTCCCCACAATGCCCCGCCCACAATGCCTGCCCCAATTGCCAGCACAATCACCACAAACGGCGGCAGCACATCCTGAAACAATTGAATCGGAACCATGGAGGCGATCGCCCCGAAGGAAATCTGTCCCTCAATGCCCAGGTTATACAGCCCAGCCGTGAAGGTAAACAGCAGTCCACAGGTGCAAAGCACGAGCGGAACCAGCGTCATCACGACCCGCGCAACCTGATCAGAAGTGCTAAATGCCCCAGAAAACATATTCGTCAGCACCTCGATCGGAGAACCGCCCACCAGAACAATGACAACGGCAATAAACAGCAGCGATAAAACGATCGCGCTGGCTTGATAAACAGTCGATTGAGAAAGTTTGGGCATGGCGAGAAGATGGGAAACTAACCCATGACGTTTTGCTTGGTCGATTGCTTTGCAATTTCCGGTGTAGGGTAATCAGGCGGGCTATCTGCGTTGAGCAGCGCATCAAATCGACCGCCAATCATCTGTCCCAGGCGATCGACTGTCAACTGTGAAGCATCAATCGGCTGAGACATTTTCCCACTGCTGAATACAATCACCCGATCGCTGTACTGCATAATCTCATCGAGATCGGAAGAGGTAAACAAGATCGTTGTGCCGCCTTCGCATCGGGCAATCAACTGCTGCCAGACCCACAGCGTAGACTCAATATCCAAGCCGCGAGTCGGCTGTTCCATTAACAGGAGGTTGAGCGGGACAGGTAAAAGCGAAAGCTGGGTACGCTGCTGGTTGCCGCCGGAAAGCCGCTCGACTGTGCTGCTCGGTTTGCCACGAATGTTAAACAGGGCGATCGATCGCTGGGTTTTGTCCAGAATGTCTTTCCAATCAATAAACCAGCTTTTCGCAGGAATCCGCAGGGCAACGTGCTCTTGAATGGTTAAACCCGGAATCAGTCCTTCTCGGAGGCGATCGGCGGGCGAGTAGCCAATTCCCCCATTCAGATACGCCGGATAAGGCTGCTGCGTGAGGTTTTGTCCGTTAACGCAAATTTGTCCGGTAGGCGTTTTGAGCAGTCCGGCGCAAAGCTGAAGCAAAAGCTGTTGACCGCTGCCTTCGAGCCCGGCTAAGCCAACGACCTCGCCCTGATTCACCGTGAGCCGATCGATCCGAATCTGAAGCCGATCGCTGATCAGCATCACGTTTTCCAGATCGAGGGCAATTTGGTCTCGCTGGGTCGGCGGTTTGACGGGAGGAGCCAGTTCATGTCCAAAGATCAGGTTAATTAGCTCAGCCTCAGCACAGGGCACGGGCAAATTTCCCACCACCTGACCCTGACGCATCACAGTGAGGCGGTCGCACAACTGATTCACGTCTTCGAGCTTGTGCGATACAAAAATCACCGATTTACCCTGGTCTGCTAACTTGCGCGCTGCTGCAAACAAAGCGTCTTTCTGGGCTGCCGAAATGCCAGTCGTTGGCTCATCCAAAATCAGCGTATTCACGCCCAGTGAAAGCAAGCGCAAAATCTCAAGCTGCTGCCGTTCGCCGACGGTAAGATTGCCCACTTTGGCGTAGAGATTCAAATCAAAATTAAATTGAGCTGCTAACTCCCGAAACTGCCGCACGACCTGCGATCGAGCCATTAGCAGACTGCCCGACTTGCCCACCATAAAATTTTCCAGGACGCTTAGGGGCGGAAAATCGAGCGGATCTTGGTGCAGCATTCCGATTCCGACCTTCATCGCATCGGCGGGTGTGCGAATCTCGGTTTCCCTACCGTCCAGCAGCAATCGACCGGAATCCTTGGTGATAAAGCCGCTGAGAATCTTGACCAGTGTACTTTTTCCCGCACCGTTTTCGCCCAGCAGTCCGTGGATGCTCCCTGCCTCGACCGTAAGCGAAATGCGATCGTTTGCCTGAACCGTGCCGAACCGCTTGCTGATGTCCTGAAGTTCAACTCTCATAGCAAATCCCTGAAGAGGCAAATTCCTGAAAGGCGGCAGAAAAAAGGCAAAGGGATCAGCCATTGGTCTGACCCCCCTTTCTTTATTATGAGCTGATTTACTTGCTGGCTCCTTCCATTCCCTCTAATAGCTGGGGCATATACCAAATCTCTTGATCGGTTGCCGTCTTACCATCTGCTACAAAGGTGCTGCCGTCTTGGAGCTTAATCGGACCCTTGTACGGGTTAATGCTGCCATCGCCCAAGCCCTGAATGAACTTGTCCAGCGAGGCTTTCTGGTCGCCTAGCGCGTTCCCCGGCAGGAAGCCAATCATCGAGGCTGGGGCGTTAATGTCCTTCCAGTCGGGACCGAGCCAGACAAACTCACTTGGCATTTCACCGCCCATCGTTTTCTGGATCGCCGTCTCATAAGGAATTCCCCAGTTGTAGTAGGGCACGCCTAAGCAGATATCAGGAGCCAGATCGCAGCCGCCCTTAAAGTCGTAGTGGACATACTTCACGGCTTTGCCTGCCTCCGCCGCTTTCTTCGCCTGGGCAGACACTTCGGGCGTGTCAATTCCCGACATCACCACATCGTAGCCGCCGTTGTAATAGTCATCTGCCACTTTAGTCGGGTCGAGCGTTTTACCCGGAATGTTAAACCAGAAGCCGATCCAGGTGACTTTGAAATCCAGGTCAGCCGCTGCCTTGTTGCGATAGTTTTCCCAGCAGTGCTTTGCGCCCAGATAAGCCGCGGAAGTGTATCGACGAGTTTCATCGTTGATCAACGGACCAACGTAGCCGATCTTGCCGCTCTCGGAACCCAGGGCAGCGGCACAGCCTGCAATCATTTTGCCGTACTCCATCCGCCCCATGATATTACCCAGGTTCGGCTGATTCTTGAAGTTCTGACCCTCTTTCCAGGCATAGTCGCCCGACGCATGAACGACCGCCACATCAGAATGCTTTTTTGCCGTCTCCAGCGCATCGTCTTTAAAGTCATCCGAGTTGAAGATGACCATTTTTGCGCCTTTAGAAATCAGATCATCAGCAACCTGTGCGCCTGTGATGTTGGGGCGATCGGCAGGGTTGACCTTATCCACATACTCAAACTTGAGGTCGGGCATTCTTTGGAGAACTTCCTGCATTCCGTCGTAGTGTGCCTGGTTCCAACCCGAATCGTTGCGCGGACCCACCAGCACCATCCCGACCGTAAAGGGATCACCGCCCCCCGCCGCTGCACCATCCGCCGCCGGACTCGAAGTGGTTGCCGTGGGGGAGTTTGAAGAAGTACCGCAGCCGACAATTAGGCCAAGCGTAATGGAAAACAGCGCAACGCTGCGCCAGAACCCACGCAGATAAAACCGTACCGGAGAAACTATTTGCTCTAACAAGCGAATCATCTTGTTCATTGAATTAGTTTGAGACGCAAAAACCAACGAATGGCACAATCGCAGAAATTGAACAGAACTTCGTTACAAAAATTTTAGGATACGATGCTCAACCCGCTTTAGCAGAGCAGCAGGATTCGCAGATGGTTTAGCAGATGGTTTAAAGGTCACGCTTAACTTACGCACAGATTGTTTACGCACAGATTGTTTACGAATGATTTAGGGAAAGTAATCTAATAAACCCCGATCGAAACTTTACTATCCTGCCCGATTGCCCTGCCCAAGCACCCTGCCCAATTGCCTCGCCCAATCAACTGACGGTCAGCAGACGTTTGGACAAGCGATGTTGTCGATCGCCGTAAAACGCATGCATCACCCGTTGATTATAGGCTGCACTAGGCTGGCACTAGGCTGATCATAGGCGAAAAGTTGAGAACCTGGCAGCAAAGGAATTTTAATCTGTGGAAGCGAGAAATTACCTAACTTTGAGATTCCTTTCGATCGCTTAATCTGCCTTTTCAATAAACGGTAGTGATCACAACAAACAGCCTCATTATGATTGCTGACCCAGTCGGAAATTGTAGTTCAAATTACAGTCGTACAAACTGAATGAGTCGCTCGATCGGATGAAGTGTGAGCATCCCGGTTCTACAAAAAAGCCGCCCATCCCATCACGGGAGAGACAGCTTATTTTCTCTACTTATTTTCCCTGGGGAATTGGGCTAAGGACTTGAGGAGTTACTGTTGCCCTTGACCAAATATCTACAAGGGGAATCCCTGTAAGGGGGAACTGCTTCGCCTTGCAGCGTTACTCTGGGAGGTTAGCTCAAAAACGGCTAATTGACACTTGCCAGCGTAAATGCCGGAGTCAGGCTGTCATGCGCTAGGAAGTGATCCAGGTGGAACGCTCGATCTTCGGTTTGCAGCAAGATTTGCTCATAGAGCAGGCGCGTGGCTCGATCGCCTAAACTCTCTGCTTGAGCTGCCTGCTGCCGAATGACTCCAATGATTGCCTGCTCTGCTGCTAAGTCATGGACAACCATATCTCGACAAGAGAAAATGCCGTCCGGTTCTACAGTGAAGCAGCAGAGTTCTGCCAGTTTGGTGAAGCTTGCTGCTGGAACGCCGCCCAGACCGTTGAGCCGCTCACCAATGGCGTGAACGTGATCCTGCACTTTTCCGTATGCCTCATCAAAGAACTGATGCAGCGAATAAAATTCTGCACCTTCCACCACAAAATGATGCTTTTGATATTGCAAATAGAGGGCTTGAAAGCTCGCTAAAGTGATATTTAGTCCTTCACAAATCGCTGTGGTAACGTTTTTCTCCAGCAGGATTGGATTGTCCCGAACCTGGTCGAAAGCTTGAATAGCGGATGCGATCGTTACCATATAAGTTTCCTCTCTCAGCAGATAGAACTGCTAGCTATCGTTGGCTGTTATCCGGGTGAGGAAAGATCAACGATTCAACATTGATAATTCCTGCTTTGCCTTTAATCTAGAGGAGAGTTTATCGAACCGTCAACTATTAAAAAATACTTTGCAGTAATCTAATAGAAATCATTTGCAATTATTCGCAAGGAGTAATTATCTACCAAACAGCAGATGCTTCTTCTTCAGCCTTTTCGTCGAGCGATTTCCTTACATCAAATTCGATTGAGCTTAAAGTTAACTCACGCTTTCACGCTGAGAAGTTTGCTCTAGAAAAGGGGGAATATGCCGCTTTCTTTGCAGGGCGCTGCTTGGCTCCAGCAGCATCAGTTCCTCAATGTTTTGTTGGATGGTGGCACAAATGCTATCGAGCGGTAAGTCGTTTGCGTCGTGACCAAAAGGATTTTCAATCTCAATTCCAATTTCCTCGATCCCAAACATAATGAAGCTAATTAAAATGACGATCGCCACTGTCCATCCATGCAGCTCTGCCACAAATTGAAATGGCAGCGTCAGGGAATAAAGTAGCAAAACCTGCTTGAGGTGAATTCCGTACGCCAGCGGCATGGGCGTTTTCAAAATGCGTTCGCAGCCTCCCAGACAATCTACCATTGCATTGAGCGACTGCTGCATCTGAGAAAACTGATAGACATTCAGGCATTCCCGCTGATATTGATACTGCAAATAATCCTGAATCCAGAAGGCAATTTCGAGCGGCGGATTATGCAGCGTTTTAAGCGTGCAGTACTGCGAATGAGGCACTAATTTTTCTAGCTCCTCATTTACCGATTCCTGCCTCAGATGCCGCTTCATTGCCACTGAAAATCCAGCTAGCAAAGACAAAATAATTTGCTTATTCTGGCGGTCTTGCAGATCTTTTTCAATAACCGAAACCCAAATTTGTCGTGCCAAATTGCGAGTGGCGTTCACAAGACTGCCCCACAGCTTCCGTCCCTCCCAAAACCGCTCGTAGGCAGTATTGGTGCGAAACACCAGCATCAGCCCCAGAACGACATTTGGAATCACGCCCGCTAACACAGGCAGACCCACCGGATAACCCAATCGATCGAACAGCACAACGCCGATCGCAAAGAGTCCACACACTAAGGTGCGCGGCAAAACCGCCGGAATCACCGATCCTCGCAGCCGCAGCGCCGATCGAAACCAGGATTGCTGCGTTTTCTTAACTTTATGCATGGTCAGGAAACCGGATTAAAAATAAGCAAGAATTACCCTATCCTGCCCTTTGCTGGCGATGTTCGCGCATGGACTGCACAAAGTTATCGAACAAATAATCTGCGTCGTGGGGACCAGGGCTGGCTTCCGGGTGATACTGTACCGAGAACAGCGGCAGCGACTTGTGACGCAATCCGGCAACTGTACGATCGTTCAAATTCAGATGCGTAATTTCTACGTCTGAATTGGGCAGGGAGTCTGCGTCGATCGCAAATCCGTGATTCTGACTGGTAATTTCCACGCGCTGATGCAACCCGCAGGGCTGATTTAAGCCGCGATGCCCAAACTTGAGCTTAAACGTTTCCCCCCCCAGCGATAGACCGAGAATCTGGTGGCCCATACAAATGCCAAACATCGGCTTCTCGCTTTCCAGCAAGGCTCTTGCCGTCTCGATGCCCTCGGTTACTGCGGCAGGATCGCCCGGTCCATTCGAGAGGAAAATTCCGTCTGGATTGAACTTGAGGATTTCCTCTGGCGGCGTATCTGCCGGAACCACAATCACTCGACACCCGTAGCTTGCCAACCGTCGCAGGATGTTGCGTTTGATGCCAAAGTCGATCGCCACTACGGTCAACTGTTCCCCCGTAGCACTGTCTAACGTTGGGCGAAACTCCCAGGACGATTCAGTTGGGTCAGCCCATTCGTAGACTTTTTGCGTTGTCACTCCCCGCACTAAGTTCAAACCTGCCATGCTCGGAGCTCGCTGCACCTGAAGCAGCAAATCCGCCGGATCAAGCACTTCGGTTGAAATTGCCCCGTTCATTGCCCCCGTTGCTCGAATCTTGCGCGTCAGCGCGCGGGTATCAATGCCGTAAATTCCAATAATGTGATGTCGCTTCAGATAGTCGGGCAAGGATTCAGTCGATCGCCAGTTGCTCGGACGGTAACAGATGTTTTTGGCGATCGCCCCCCGCACATGAGGACGAATTGATTCTTCGTCGTCCGGGTTTACTCCGGTATTGCCTAGCTCTGGATAAGTAAAGGTGACAATCTGCCCCTCGTAGCTGGGGTCGGTCAGCACTTCCTGATAGCCTGTCATGCCCGTATTAAAAACGACTTCACCGATCGTCGTTCCGGTCGCCCCAAACGACCATCCCTGAAAGCTGGTTCCATCCGCAAGGACAAGCAGGGCAGGTTTGGCATCTGAAAAGAGCATAGGTTCTCATGAAAGTCAGCGTTATCTATATTAGAGCGCGATCGGTGGGAGTGGGACAGGGAATTGTCAGGATTACAGGATTTGTGGGGAGCAGAGGAGCGGAGGAGCAGGCGGGCGAGAAAGGTGAGGGGCGATCGCTTGCTCTATCGGTCTAATGACCAAGATAAGCGGTTGCAAAAATTTCTGAGACCACATCAGGACTTCTTCAATCCGCTCTAACACGGTTGTTATACGGCGATCGCTTGCTCATTTGCAATTTCATCTTGATTTATGTGCAATAAAGGCAGCATGGGCTTTTGGTAGTTTATATTGACCATAACTACGCATGACTGGAATCTGGAACCCTATCTCACGAAGTTTTTCAGCCATGTCTTTCGCCTTGTACAGTCGTAAATGATGTACTTCTTCATCTCGCCTGTAATGTTCTCCCACTTTTCGTAAAGTGATAATGCGACGAATCAATATTGACTGCTCTTGATTCTCCTCCTTCTCAACAAGAACTATTCAGTCTTTCCCTTCAGTAAAACTCTGAGTTTTATTTCCTTGCATCCCCTATCCTGGTTCTGCAATATCAAAGAGGAACACACCTCCTGGAGTTAATGCGCTGTAGATGCGATCGAAGAGTTGAGTCAGCGTGTGGCAATTGTTATCTGTATCAAATAGATAGTTGAAACATTCACCAATTGAGACAACAGCATCGCAAGACGGGATGTTGGTCTTAAACAATGACTCCACTCGAAACTCAGCACCCGGAACTCTGGTTCGAGCAATTGCAATCAGAGACTCAGAAATATCAATTCCAAGAACACGATAATGAGCCTTGCTAAGCTCTAAGGCTGATAATCCACTTCCACATCCCAAGTCCACTACTAAACCTTCTCGAATACTGTTTTGTTCCAAGATATCGAGTATGCCAGGAGCAGATTTGAGAGCATATTCACTGTGACCAACATCATGAATGTATGCAAGGTCTTCCTTGTACCACTTTTGCATCTCTTTACTCCAGCAAATGATTGCGCGAATTTCTACAATTGCATCTCATCAATAACTGAAGTGTACTGTCTCTACTCAGGACTGAGTCGTATAACGACCCTAATCACCGGACATAGATACCCTTTGCAACTCACTGGCTACTTGACTTTGTTACGGTGCATTGGGATTAGCTAGCCTGCGTCTGTTAATGATCACTTAAACAGTGTCAGAGCGGATCTTTTGGATAACTTCCATGAGCTTCGATTGACGCTGGCTTTTACTCTTTAATAATTTTGTCAACAGATTCTTAAAGATCACATCAGGATCAGAACCAGGAATTCTTTCGGAAAGAAGCCTTAATCGTTGTTTAAAGTCCTGCGCTTGCAAAATTTCTTGCGGTAAGTCTTGTTCCAAAAGTTCTTTAGCTGCATCTTCATCCCAAACTAACTGCTCAGGTGTTAGTTCAGGAAGAAAATGGACAGATCTTCTGAAAAAACGAATGTAACGTGTCCTTTCATCTACGTCAGCAAAATTGAGCTTGGGCCCTTTTTTATTATTTCCACGGGTAATTTCTTGAATCAATTTATCTAGGTCACTTTCTCCCTGGGGTAGTGCGCCATCTTCAGGAATATACTCTGTAGGCTTATGATCTCCATCAAAAATAACAAATACGTCTTTTCTCTCAGAGTTTGCATAAGCTTGAATATCAAGATAAATTTGTGAAGTTCCGCCTTTCCGAACCAAAACCTGAAAATCTCTTGATGCGTGACTTGATGCTAGCTTTAAAGCTGAAACAACAATGTGTTTTGCTCGCTCATCTTCAACCAAAATGGTTTTTCCAGCAGGAAGAGTATCAATCTCATGTAATGCTTCATCTGCTGAGAGATCTGTTCTCACTGTTACAGTACCATCTGGTTCAAGAACGAGCACCCGAATTGCATTCTGAGGAAGTTTTTTTGCAAGATATATAGAATGGGTAGCAATAACAATCTGAAGTGATTTCCGAACAGCCTGATGTGCTATGAATTCTAGCATTCGTTGTTGGGCACGGGGATGAAGCGATGTCTCAGGCTCGTCCAAGAGAATCAAGGATTTTTCTGGAGCTTGCAATATATTATGTACGAGTAGCGCGGCGGCGGACTCGCCACTGCCAGCGAATGCATCTGAGTACCCATTAAAATGACTTGTCTGAAACAATATTGTCCAACCTTCATGTCCATGAAATAGTGAGTGTTTCAGAACCTTCCCACTAATGTAATCGCGCTCAAGGATGTATTTCAATACTTCTAGCTCATCACCAATTAGTGGGATACCACTCTTTTCGATTTCTTTTTTTAATGGTTTTGAACGTTGCCTAAGATAGTCTTGCTTCCGATACTCTCTCCGTAATACTCCACGTTCCTTGGCAGAACGGATGCGTTCTTCAAGATGCCTTGGATCAGGAAAGTAGAAGTATTTATCAAAGGCAGGCAGCTCACCACGGAAGTCTAGGTGTATAACTTTGAGTTTAATAGGGCTAATTCGAGTACCACTAACAGAAAAGCCATATATTTGACTGTGTTTGACCGCTTCCCAATAATCGGGGTCTTTAGGTCCTCGTGGAGCGCGAGCCTTAATACATTCGACAATTTCCCCGGTATCGTCGCGATATCGATGAACAACACTTTGCTTACGCCCATTACGCTCAGACGGAATTGCGTCAAGTTCAGTTTCAAACCAAAAATCTGCTATGGTCTGTCCACTTGGGCTGCCGTAAAGAGCATGAAGTATGGAACTTTTGTTTGTTCCGTTTCGACCAAGCAAAATTGTAATTGGAAAATCAAATGGTAATTCAGTATCTATATGAAGATTGCGATAATTGGGAAACCGAAGGCTGCAAATATAAGGCTTTTTGCTTTCAAGAGCTTTGACGCTTTTTTGAAGGTCATCTACCGGTTTGTTCTTACTCATACCAACAACTCACGGCTGATGATTCTTGCAATTGGTCTAATCATATCGGGTGGAAACGCATTCCCAATTTGACACGCAACATGCTCTTTGCCTCGATCAAAGCAAAACTGATAACTTTGGGGAAATGTTTGTAATAGTGCAGCTTCCCGAAGTGTGATAGCTCTATCCTCTTCAGGATGAAGAAAGCGTCCTCTGGAGGGATTATTACATCCACTAGTGATAGTCGGCGCGACATCATCCCATGCCATTCGACCATAGACATCCTTAAATCCATCAGTGCGAGTATGGCAGGCACATTGTAACTCAGGAGAAATATCGCGACGACTACCACCATTTTTAGGAGTTGCTTTGATTCTCGCAATCATAGTTGGTGTTCGCCTCTCAGGAATATCATGGAGTATATCTCCACTAGTTCCTGGTGGTGCTAGATGACCGATAGCGTTTCTAACAGTTCTGCGCTCGCAGCGATGGCTTGACCAACTTAGGGGAATTTCTTTTCCCCTCAATGCAACAAGAATTAATCGCTTACGTCGCTGTGGCACGCCAAAATCAGATGCATTAAGGACTGCATACGTAGATTGATATCCTGCTTGTTTTAAGCCGAGGCGAAAACTAGCAAAGTGATTGTCATTTGCCAAACCAGGAACGTTTTCTACGATAACCGCACGAGGTCGTATTGAGCGTACCAACCGTAGCATCTCAATAATGAGTTCTTTACTTGGATCATTTACCTGTTGCTTTCGGCGGCGTGTACGAAGTGTTGAAAAAGCTTGACATGGTGGGCATCCAGTTAATAAGTCCAATTCACCACGAGAAATCCCTGCATGCTTGAGAATTTGAGGACCTCTTACCCGACGAATATCATCGACTATGAGATTTGTTCCTTGATGGTTAAGGCTATAACTTTTTGCTGATACTGGATCAATCTCTACCGCAGCAACTATTTGAAATCCCTCTTCTACAAGTCCATAGCTAAGTCCTCCTGCACCAGCAAAAAGATCGATAGATGTTAGCAACTTCATTACTTTGTGATGGCTCAACAGTTAAGTATCATTTGCAATACCCAGCTTGCCATTGAGTATGCAAGCTCTTCTATGGGGATGGATTAATTCAGAACACGTAGCATAATAATGAATTTTATTGCAAGAAGATAACCTGCAAAACAGTAGACGCCCAAACTTGTTACAGAACTTTATTAAATCTCATTTGTACATAATATATTCATACTCTAAATAATGGCTATCCAAACTAAGTGGCCTCTACAATAAATTCACAGTAGTTTTGCTTTTAGGCTCAACAAATTACTGAGGGGAACAGTCCCTACAAAATAACCCAGCAGGCTAACGACCAAGCTCACTAGACACAGTTAGCCCCAGAGACTCAACCGACAGCTTACGGCGTTTTGGTATAGCGACTTGTTAGGTGGCTTATTTACCCATCATGTTGCTTTGTAAGCCTCTGAAATTGGAAGAATAACTTTTTGAGAGTAATCAATTTCAGAAAAATCAATACTCCAATTTTTTGAAGCGTAATAGATTGTTCTCATCAAAGTGATAAATTTTTGTTTCGGCACGACCTCTGAGTTGCTAATTACTAACTCTTCTGAGACAGGCATACAGTCTAACTTAGTTAATATATAGAACATTTCGGAGCTAAGTAGAGGGTATTCCTGAACAATACGGCTTACAATATCTAGAAAAACTTTTCCTTTCGGAGTTTCATTGTAGAGAAGTACCGCTGATGGTGACTCAATAAAACCTATTCCAACCATCAGAGAGAGCTTTTCTCGGATTGAACTAGCACTAATACCGAGCCTTTTCTGTAGAGTCGAGATATTTACAAATCCTTGAGTAGCAATATCATAAAGGATTGCAAGATTTAGACCAAATGTTCCTGATACATTAAGAAAAAGATCAACATTCTCTGCACTGATACGACCAAATACTACGTTAAATAAAATGTCCTCAATAATTTGAGATTTAACTATCTCTCCAACAAGTTTTCGTTCTTCTTCTTTATCAGCGTCAAAATCAGATGGTACCCAAATGGGCTTAAGGCGCCGAATTTTTGGGGAAAACCAGAACATTTTGAGCGAACAGGGTGGGTATCTCCCAC
>NZ_JACJOR010000040.1:0-3945 GCF_014695615.1 Leptolyngbya sp. FACHB-711 | reverse complement strand
ATCTGTATGACTCTGCTGAATACTGGGCGCAGCAGGGCGTTAGCGAAGGGTTTGGGCTTCAGCCGCTCGAAGCGATGGCTTGTGGCTGTCAGGTCTTTTCCAGCATCAACGGCGGACTGTCAGATTATCTTGACCCGGGCTTTAACTGCTATAAGATTGCCGCCCATTCGCTCAACTATGATCTTCAGCGGATTCTGGCGATCGCTCAGCAGAACCAGCCCCTCGCGCTGCCCGACACTTTCCTGGCAGAATACCGCACCGACAATATCCTCAGTCGTCTTCGGCTCATTCTCACTGAAATTAATCAGTTTTTTGATCAATCTTCTCACGGGCGATCGGTGGATGCACAAGCGATCAAAGAACTGACTCAATCTAGAATTCTGCAACTGAAGGCAAAACGGCTGTTGCAAAAGCTGCAAAAGCGACGGTAGGCAATTAACCTTGATCGATTTGCAGGCGCAGCAAAGACCCGTTTGTGGTGCTGACAATCAGATCATTTCCTTGGATGGCAATACCTAAGGGTGTGCTGTAGATGGGCTTAAATAGCTCGACGATCGCAGTCGGCTTGCCTTCAGGATCAACGCGCACGATGTGTCCGGTATTGGTCGTGACCAGCAAATTTTCAGCCTGAGCAGCCAGTTTAAACGGAATGCCGAAGCCCGCCTCGATCAGATTGACCAGAACTACGACTTCGCCCGTGGGAGAAATCTTGAGCAAGTCGCCTTTTTCATGCAGGGTGATGAATTGCCCCTGCTGCACCACCACATCGAGCGCGTTACCAAACTGCTTTAAGCTGACAAGGTTTGTAATTTGTCCCTGACGGCTTACTTGAAACAGCGCACCATCGCCAGCAATCACATCGGTGGTTCCGGCAACGATAAAGCCACTGTTATAGGTAGCCACGCCGAAGGGCGCACCGTAGGTTCCGCTAATTTCTGACATATCGGCGATCGTCTCATGCTGTCCATCGGGACTCACGCGCACCAGATAATGCACCGGATCAAAACCAGACACGGTGACAACGACACCTGAATCGGTGTGAAGCTGTTCTCCCGGCGGGGTAATCGCGCAAATGCCGAAGGGCACGCCAATTTGGGCAGTGAGAAGATTGGTGAGGACATTCACTTCCCCGATCGGGCTCACGGTCACAATTTCACCGTCTACGGTTGGCACAATTACCCGATCTTGCATTACTGCTAATCCCTGTAAACCTACCAGATTAAGGTTTTTAGCCAGGATGCTCAAGCGCACTCCATTCTCCATTTTGGGTGGCGAATTTTCATGGAGGGTGGAAGATTCGGAGGCAGTCTGACTCATGGGGAGAAGTGGAGAGGGGACAAGGGCTGAAAGCCAGCTAGGATGATTTTATACCTCCCGCTGCTATCCGTAGGCTGGAAGCCGCAATCCAGCAAGCAGGCGGCTCGATCGAATCGCACACCTATCCGAATGTGGGTCACGCTTTTTCTAATGACACGCGATCGGAGGTTTACAGCGCGAGTGCGGCTGAGAATGCTTGGAGGAAGACGGTTAGTTTTTTGACAGGGAAGCTGTGAGGGAATGGGGAAGTGAGGAGATAGAAAGCTGAGGAGATAGAGGATTAGAGGTGAAGGATGCGAGTGAGGTATTCCTGATCAGTGATGAGGTCCTGGACAGATTCGAGGCGATCGAGGAAGAATTTGCCGATGAGGTGATCGGCTTCGTGCTGAAAGATGCGGGCGGGGAAGTTGGTGAAGATTTGGCGATGGGGGTTGCCGTGGCGATCGAAATATTCGACTTCGATTTCGCGATAGCGGGGGACGAGTCCGCGAATGCCTGGAATACTGAGGCACCCTTCCCAGTCCTTAATTTGCTCTTCGCTGTGGCTCAGTAGACGGGGGTTGACCATGACGGTCGGTTCCATCTGGGGTGCGGTGGGATAGCGCGGATTGGGACGCGAAGCGACAATGAGTAGCTGGACTGAGGCAGCAACCTGCGGGGCGGCAATTCCAACGCCATTCGACTGAACCAGGGTTGCCAGCAGGCGATCGATTAGCGTCTGCATCTCTAGGCTGTGCAGATGTTCGACAGGCTGTGCAATTTGACGGAGAACAGGATTTCCCAGTTGGGAGATTTGGAGAACTTCAACCATGTTCTATGCTATGTCAATCAGAGCAGTATGCTTCTAGTGTATCGCTCGATCGAGATTTGCTTAGGGCTATTTGCTTAGAGTTATTTGCTTAAAGTTAGCTGCTGCGGGGTTTGAGGTGATGCCAATCAGCGACCGTCCCATGACAGATGATTTGTTTCAGTCTACGAGCGCGGCGTTTAATCCGATGTCTCAGTTGAGCGCGATTGTGTTAGCGGGCGGGCAAAGTTTGCGGATGGGAACTGATAAGGCACTGGTTGAGATCGAAGGACAGCCGATGCTGACGCGGGTTTGTGAGGTTGCGTTTAGCTGTACGCCGTGGGTGTATGTGGTGTCGGGCTGGAACGATCGCTATCGTTCGATTCTGGACGACCGAGTGAAGTTTGTGCAGGAGGTGGCGGTGGTGAAAGATGTCTATCCGCACGGTCCACTAGTTGGCTTTGCCCAGGGCCTTGAGCAGGTCAAAACGGAGTGGGTGCTGCTGCTGGCTTGCGATCTGCCGCAACTGAACACGGAAGGTTTATCCAGCTGGATGGAGGTGTTGCCTCGCCTCAGTTCAGATACCCTAGCGGCACTGGTGCGAAATGGCAAAGGTTGGTGGGAGCCAATGTGCGGCTTTTATCGGCGGGACTGTCTATCGAGCGTGAATGATTTTATTCAATCGGGGGGGCGATCGTTTCAACGATGGCTGGATTCTCAGAAGGTGTATGAGTTGCCTGCCTCTGACCCAGAAATGCTGTTTAACTGCAATACGCCTGCCGATGTTGAACGGTTTGAGCATCAGAAAGGGGCAGAAGAATAGCTTGTGATATTCTTGCGATTCTTCGGTTAGAAAAGAAACATCCTGCCCCAAAAAGCTTTGTTTAGGTGTGCTGGGGATTAGACGGTTAAAATCCACTTGCTGCGATTATCGGCATTCACAAACGATGATGGGACAATTTCAATGTCCATTCCCAACGATACAAATGCGGCTCGAATCGCTGTTGCATGGGAAGATTCTGTTGCGCCGATGCTAGCCCCAGCTGAAATGAGGTCGGGATTTTTGAGCTTGGCACTCTGGGTTACGTAGGCGATCGCTGCGTCAGTTTCCAGCGCGAGCGCAAGTTTGGCAATGTTGACATCAGAATCCAGATTTCCTTCCCGGCGATTGATGTAGGAGGACAAATCGTAGCTCTGCTCTGCGGTTACAGGCGTGCTGCCCAGATCGCGAATGACTTTGATTAATGTATCGCGGTGTGCCATGTGGTCTGCCTGGTTGCGCTTTGCCAGTGCCAGAACTGCCTGTCCTGTTGCGGTATTGCTCAGTTTTCCGGCAGCCGCAGTGTAGCCCCAGATCGCCTGATGCTCGTAGTAGAGCGCGCCGTTGAGAATCTCAGCGTCATGAGCTGCATCGCTCATCATTCCCGGCATCGTTTCCGACATCATCGAATTACCTGGCATCGAGTTTTGGGGCATCATCGATTGTCCCGGCATTGCTTGCCCTGAACGGGAACCCACTGTTGCCAGCCCCAGCGCGCCTGCAAACCCTGCGATCGTGCCGCTAACCAGAACATTTCGACGTGATAAGGAACGAAAACGGCGATCGGATTCGTGCGATGTATTGTTTTGCATGATGACTCCTCGCAGTGAATAAACTGCATGAAAGCTTGGATGGAAGTTTGAATAAAATTGATTGAGCAAAATCAAATCTGAAAGAGATACGGGTGACGATCGAAATTGGATGAGGGGTAATCAATTTTTTTTGCGTTCGGGTGGATGTTTTAACGGCAATTCGCGCACTGCCCTTTTGAATTCGGCCGTTCGGCAATCCACCCATCCAG
>NZ_JACJOR010000004.1:0-1918 GCF_014695615.1 Leptolyngbya sp. FACHB-711 | reverse complement strand
GGGCACCTTTGCCGAATACGGGCAGTACTCGCAGGTTCTCTGTCCGATACTGGATGAAAACACGACCCTGGGACAGCGGTTCGGGCAGCGGTGGATCGACAATTAGCTTAGCGGGTGCTTCATTTTCGATCGCGATCAGCGGAGATGAGCCGATGATATCCTTGGCGCTTGGGGTATAACTGTCCATTGTAGATAGGTGTTCAAGTATGGTTTTCATACCAGGCCCTTGGAGAAAGAGGAAAATTCCAAGATTGTCGCTTCGGAAAAGGTGTTAACGTTTTTTTGATCGCGATTTTTCATTCTCACAAATTAGGCAAAGATGAATTGCAGTCGTGATGGGAAAGATTAATTGTCTCTGACTAATCCAAGGAAGATCGAATTAGTCAGAGCAGTCTCACGCCTATGATGACCAAAACCTAATAAGAACGAGAATGACTGATAACTGGCAGCCAAAGAGACGATCGCAGCCTATTGTAGGTGTTTCTTCAGTTCAGCAGCAGCCTGGACAAACAGAGAACGAACTGCCGGAACCTCGGCTAAACCATTCAATAGTCCGAAGTCATGAATCATGCCGTCGTACTGCACAAGCGTCACGTCTACTCCAGCTTCGTCAAGCTTGCGTCCGTAGGCTGTACCTTCGTCGTGCAAAATATCACTCTCTGCCACCTGAATTAAGGCTGGTGGTAAGCCTTTCAATTGCTCAACCGTCGCCTGTAGAGGAGAAGCATGGATCTCTTTGCGTTTTTCTGGGTCAGGGATGTACAGGTCATACATCCACTTCATTGTGGGTGCGGTTAGGTACCGTTTGTCGCCAAATTGGTGATAAGAATTCGTTTCAAAATCAGCATTGACGAGCGGCCACATCATGATTTGTAGCTTGATGTGCGGTCCTCCTTTTTCTTTCGCCTGCAAAGCAGTTACTGCTGTCATATTTCCGCCAACACTGTTGCCGACAACTGCCAGGTTTTTCCCGTCAACGCCAATTTCCTCACCATGCTCAGCGACCCATTTAGTAGCGGCGTAGATCTCATTGATAGCCTTTGGATACTGAGCATCTGGCGTGCGCGTGTAGTTGACAAAAACAGCCGCAAAACCAGAAAGCACAACGAGATCACGAACCATGCGCTTATGGGTTGGATAATCACCCAAGACCCATCCACCACCATGAATAAACATAAACACAGGCAATGTACCTTTGACCCCTTCAGGTCGCACGATATTGAGTGTAATTGTGTAACCATCAGCAGTAATCGTCTTCTCAGACTCTTCAATGCCCGAAAGATCTACTTGAACAGAAGCTTGTGCATCTACGAGTACTTGACGCGCTTCGAGTGGAGGTAATGTCTCTAGAGGCACACCTGCTGAATTCAGCTCTTTCAAAAACGCCTTCACCTCCCTAGAAAGACGTGGATCATCTGCAACTTCCAAAATCTTTGCTTGTGAGTTTACTTGAGCAACCATGACATTCTCCTTTGATATGTAGTAAACAATCCATTGAAATGACACTGTTAAGTGAATTGATGTAACAGTGATCCTTGATCAGCAGTGATTGTGAAATGGCAATCACTTTCTACTGACATCGTTTCCCAGCCGGAACTATTTGTTGCTGGTGAAAAGGTTATCGACCTAACGCGTCGCTGCCCCGATCGGTTGTTTCCACACCGCAGCAGCATAGAGCGAGTTCTCAAAATCGGGGGCAACATCGCCTGTGATACGTGCCTCATGATGCGCCCAGTCCTCAAAGAATAAGTCGTGACTGATGCGCGATACGATTGCGGGCACGTCGCGACGAATGCTATGTATGTCACCGACTGGCAAGCCGAAGCTGACCAAACCAGCAGGATTAAATACATGAATGTCTTTTAGATAAGGGGCAGTGCCAGGTACTTTTTCTTGGTATTCGTGGGCGCTACCGAGG